>CACGTA010000004.1 GCA_902575815.1 uncultured Alphaproteobacteria bacterium
TACATATTTTTTTAATAGGGTTGATATTATTTTTTATTTTTGTTGCTTTAAATATTATCGATAATATGGATGGAAACTTCTCTTTATTTTTTTTGATTTTCATATCTTACTTTATAATTATTAATTTTAATTATTTTGATTTATCAGTTTCTAGCTTAATAAGTATTTTATTAGTTAATTTTTACTTTTTATTTATTAATATTTTTAAAGGCAAAAATTACTTAGGCGATTCTGGTTCATATTTATTATCAGGATTTATTATAATTATTTTTTTAAAATATAGAGATAGCATTGATATAAATCGAACAATTTACTTGGACTCATTTATATTATTAAATTTATTTGCTTACCCAATTTATGATCTTATTTATGTAAGTGTTAAGAGATTATTAAATGGTAAATCTCCATTAGCTGGAGGAACTGATCATACATCCCATGTATTTTCAAAACTTTTTGACTCTGATTTTAAATCTTTAATTATAATTGGTTTAGCTAATATAATTTATTATTCTATTAGTTTATATATAAATGTATTTGAAATAAATCTATTGTTTAATTTTTTGTTAATTACTATTTTTTATATATTTTTATCAATATTAACTTTTTATCAAATTAAATGAAATTTTCGATTGTAATACCAATTTTCAATGAACAAGATAATATTAGAGTATTAATAAATGAAATTAAAAATAAGTTAATTCAGTTTAATGATGAATATGAAATAATTATAGTAGATGATGGCAGTACAGATAGTACAGTAAAAATTTTAGAAAAAGAAGTTAATAATAAATTAGTTTTATTAAAAAATAAGATTAATTTTGGTCAAAGTTATAGTTTAAAAAAAGGTATTGAAAATAGTAAGTCAGACATAATTGTAACAATTGATGGAGATTTACAAAATAATCCTAAAGATATACCTCGTATGATTAATGCTTATTATAGTAAAAATTTAAAATTACTCGGTGGAATACGAAAAAAAAGACAAGATATTATTACTAAAAAAATTGCATCATACTTAGCCAATAGTATTAGAAAAAAAATTTTAAATGATGATTGTGATGATACTGGTTGTGGATTGAAAGTATTTGATAAAAAAGTTTTTTTAAATCTTCCATTTTTCAATGGTATCCATAGATTTTTACCTGCACTTTTTAAAGCTTCTAATTTAAATATTTCATATATAGAAGTGGATCATAGAAAAAGGTATATGGGTTACTCTAAATATGGAAATTTTAAACGATTTTTATGGGGAATAAGAGATATAATTAAAGTTATGAAAATTATTAAACGAATTAAGAACAATGAATGATTTTTTTAATGAGTTAACGAGAATTGAAATTATATTCTTAGTAATAGGTTTTACAGGCCAAGGTTTATTTGCTTCAAGATTCATTGTACAATGGTTATATTCTGAGAAGGTTGGTAAAAGTTCTATTCCAGTTATTTTTTGGTATCTAAGTATATTCGGAGGTATTGGACTTTTAACTTATGCAATTTTTCGTCAGGATCCAGTAATAATAGTTGGCCAAACATTTGGAATTTTTATATATGTAAGAAATCTTTTTTTAATTTATAAAAAAAACAATGAAAAAAATTGAAAATTATATTCATGGAAAAATATCTTTAGGTAGTTCCAGTGAATATTTGTCTGTTGATGATCCATCAACTGGTGAAATTGTATCTGAAGTAATTAATTCTAATAAAGATGACTATAATAATTTAATTAATAGTTCCATTAAAGCTTATGAGGAATGGTCAAAAGTAACTCCTTTAAAAAGATCTAGAATAATTTCTAAATATAAAGAACTTATCGAGAAAGATTTAGAAAATATTGCAAAATTAGTTTCTATTGAACATGGTAAAACACTTGATGATGCAAAGGGTTCAGTTACCAGAGGATTGGAAGTTGTTGAATTTGCATGTGGTATTCCTCATTTATTAAAAGGTGAATTTTCCCAAAATGTAGGTACAGAAATTGATTCATGGTCAATAAGACAACCTCTAGGTGTAACTGCTGGTATTACCCCATTTAATTTTCCAGCAATGGTACCAATGTGGATGTATCCAATTTCAATAGCTTGCGGTAATTCTTTTATTCTAAAACCATCAGAAAGAGATCCATCTTGTAGTATAAAGTTAGCTGAACTCTTTACTGAAGCTGGTTTACCTGATGGTGTCTTTAATGTTTTAAATGGAGATAAAGCTTCAGTTGATATGTTATTATCTGATAATCGAGTTCAGTCTATAAGTTTTGTTGGCTCTACTCCAGTGGCTAAATATATATATGAAACATCAGCTAAAAATGGAAAAAGAGTACAAGCTCTAGGTGGTGCAAAAAATCATTTAATTGTTATGCCTGACGCAGATTTAGATCAAGCTGTAGACGGAATTATGGGAGCTGCTTATGGATCAGCAGGTGAAAGATGTATGGCTGTATCTGTTGCTGTTGCTGTAGGTGATGTTGCTGATCAACTTGTTGATAATATTAGCAAAAAAGCTGAAACACTTGTTGTAGCTCCGTGGACTGATTCTTCTTCACAAATGGGACCAGTTATTTCAAAAGAACATAAAGTAAAAATTGAAAATTATATCACAACAGGTGTCAAGGAGGGTGCGAAACTTATTTTAGATGGAAGAAATATAAAAATACAAGGTTATGAAAATGGTTATTTTGTAGGTCCTACATTATTTGATAATGTTACAAAAGATATGCAAATTTATAAAGATGAAATATTTGGCCCTGTTTTGTCAGTTGTAAGAGCTAAAGATTATGATGAAGCTTTAAAACTTGTAAATGATCATGCATTTGGAAATGGTACAAGTATTTACACATCGGATGGAGAAACTTCTAGACATTTTACAACTCATTCTAAAATTGGAATGGTAGGAGTTAATGTCCCAATTCCGGTTCCTATGGCATTTCATAGTTTTGGAGGTTGGAAACAATCTTTATTTGGTGATCACTCTATGCATGGAACAGAAGGTATTAGATTCTTCACAAAACTAAAAACAATAACTTCAAGATGGCCTAAAAGTATTCAAAAGGGTCCGGAATTCAAAATGCCTACAAATTAATTGATGAGTATTTTAATTACTGGAGCAGGAGGGTTTATAGGATATCATTTATCAAAAAAAATCTTAAATAAAAATACTGAAGTAATAGGAATTGATAATATAAATAATTATTACGATATAAATTTAAAAAAAAACAGAGTTAAAGAATTAAAAAAAAATAAAAAATTTTTATTTTATAAGATTGATATATGTGAATATAAAAAATTAAATGATATTATTAAAAAAAATAAAATTAAATATATCATTCATCTAGCTGCTCAAGCTGGAGTTAGATACTCAATAAAAGACCCAAGAACTTATTTTAAAAGTAATTTAGAAGGTTTTTTTAATGTATTAGAGATTTCAAGACACAATAATATTAAACATCTAATTTACGCATCTACAAGTTCTGTTTATGGTGATTCAAAAAAATTTCCACTAAGTGAAATAAATAGAACTGATAAGCCATTATCATTTTATGCAGCAACAAAAAAATCTAATGAAGTTATGGCACATTCGTATTCATATATTTATAAATTACCTTGTACAGGGGTTAGATTTTTTACTGTCTATGGACCTTTTGGTAGACCAGATATGGCTTTATTTAAATTTACAAAAAATATACTCAACAATCAGCCAATTGAGTTGTACAATAAAGGTAATCATTTTAGAGATTTTACATATATTGATGATATAGTTGATGGTATTTATTCTTTAATTAAAAAACAATCAAAAAAATCTATACCCTATGAAATATTTAATATTGGGAATGGAACACCTAAAAAACTATTAGATTATTTAAAACATATTGAAAATAATCTAAATAAAATTTCTAAAACAAAAAAATTACCTCTACAAGTGGGAGATATTGTAAAAACTCATTCCAATATAAATAAATTAAAAAAATATACTAGTTATAAGCCCAAAACTAATATTAAAATTGGAATAAGTAGATTTATAGAGTGGTATAAAGATTATTATAGAACAAATTAAATTTTTTCTAATGCTTTAAGTACATTTTCAGTATCATTATAATTATTATAATGTGTCATACTTAATCTTACTACACCATCATTAGTGTCTACACCCAAATGTTCTAAGCATCTCCATGCATAAAAATTATCATTTCTAGTAGCGATTTTAAATTTATGTAATGTATTTGATATTTCTTTAGATGTTTTTTTATTTGAATAAAATGATATTGTTGGAGCCCGATTTTTATTTTCAATTTTATTTTTGCCAATCAAATTTAAGTCCTTTCTTTGATCTAAATATTCTAAGATCGGATTAGCAATAGTCTCTTCATGTAAGGATATAAGATTATTAATTTTATCAATCTTTTCTAAAGTAATTAATTTTTTATGTTTAAAATGATGATTATATAAATTTTCAAAATATTCATATATTCCAATTAACGAAACTAATTCTTCATGATTCGGACCGCCAGGATTAATTGTGTATGGATATTGTCCTTTTAAAAATTCGTGATTTTGATTTGGTAATTTTTTTAAAATTTCCTCCTTTCCATATAATAATGCTAAATGAGGACCATATGTTTTATACAAACTAAACGTATAAAAATCTACGTCTAATTCCTTTACATTGGGAAAGCCATGCGGAGCATAAGAAACACCGTCACCAATCACAATTATATTGTTTTTGTGTGCTAAGTCTGAAATTTCTTTTAAATTATTTACTGATCCAACAATATTTGAACAATGTGTAACTGCTAAAATTTTAGTTTTTGAATTTATTAATTTATCTAAATCAGAGATTTTTAATTCATGATCATCAGAATTAAATTTCCATTCAACAATATTTGCTCCATAATCTTTTAATCTTCTCCAAGGACTTATATTTGCTTCATGATCTTGATTTGTAACGATAACTTCATCACCAGGATTAATAATATGTTTTAAAGCATTAGATAAAACATATAAGTTTATTGAAGTAGATCCTCCAATAAGAATTTCATTACTTTTTGCATTTATCATTTTTGCAAATAAGTGGGTTGCCTTATCCATATTTTCACCTGCAATTTTTGACATTGGATATTCAGCATAAGGCTGCACTTTAGTAGATGTCATAAATTCAGTTAATTTATCAATCACATTTTTTGGAACATAACTTCCTCCTGCATTTTCAAAAAAAGACCAATCTTTAGAAAGAGGATCCTTGAATGCAGGAAATTGTGATCTTACATAATCTATATCGAGTTTAATATTTTCTAGTGTCAATTTTTCCTCTTATTGTGTATTCTTTTAATCTAATATAGAAAAAAATAAATGTATTATTGATTTAAATATATTTTTAATAATGATTGATAAACGCAAATTTTATATAAATGGTACTTGGATTAATCCAATTATAAAGAATGATTTTGAGGTAATTAATCCCTCTAATGAACAACCGTATGCTTTTATTTCTCTAGGTTGTAAAGAAGACGTAGATTTGGCGGTTGATGTAGCAAAAAAAGCATTCATTGCATGGAGTCAGGTAGATAAAAAAGAAAAGATTAGTTTACTAGAAAATTTACTTAAGATTTATAAAGATAGATGGGATGAAATAACACAAACAATGTCGGAGGAAATGGGAGCTCCATTAGATTGGTCTTCATCAGCACAAACTTCTTCAGGAGCAGATCATATTAATGATTTCATTATGAGATTAAAAAATTTTGAATTTGAAAAAAAATTTAATAAAAATTCCAATAATTATATTGTTTATGAACCCATTGGAGTATGTGGTCTTATTACACCTTGGAATTGGCCTATTAATCAAATCACATTAAAAGTAATACCTGCCTTAGCAACTGGCTGTACTATGATTTTAAAACCTTCAGAGATTGCACCTATGTCAGGGATCATTTTTGCGGAAATAATTCATGAAGCAGGTTTCCCTCCTGGTGTTTTTAATTTAGTGAACGGTGATGGAGATGGAGTAGGTACGGATCTATCATCTCATAAAGATATTGACATGATTTCGTTTACTGGATCAACAAGAGCAGGAAAACTTATTTCTAAAAACGCAGCAGATACTATTAAAAGAGTTTGTTTAGAATTAGGAGGTAAGGGGGGTAATATTGTTTTTAGTGATTCACATCCAGAAGCAGTAAGAGAAGGTGTTAGAAATATTATGAGTAATTCTGGTCAATCTTGTGATGCACCAACAAGAATGCTAGTTGAAAAATCAATCTATAAAAGAGCAATAGAAGAGGCTGCTGATGAAGCAAATAAAATCAAAGTTGATATTGCTTCCAAGAATGGGAATCATATCGGTCCAGTTATTTCTAAAACACAATATGATAAAATTATTGATCTAATTAATAGTGGTATAAACGAGGGTGCTACACTCATTGCTGGAGGTCCTGATAAACCAAATGGTCTAGAAAAGGGTTATTTTGTTAGGCCAACTATTTTCACAGATGTAACTAATGATATGAGAATTGCAAAAGAAGAGATTTTTGGACCAGTACTATCTATAATTCCATTCGAAGATGAAGATGAGGCTATATCAATTGTTAACGATACATCCTATGGTCTAGGAAACTATGTTCAAACTCAAGATAAAGAAAAAGCAAAAAGAGTGGCAAGAAAATTTAGATCAGGGGGTGTTTACATAAATGGAAATAGCGCTGATCCAGGAACTCCATTTGGCGGTTACAGACAATCTGGAAATGGAAGAGAGGGAGGTGATTGGGGATTAGAAGAATATTTAGAAATTAAAACAATCTGTGGATGGGAATAATTTAAACTTTAATATTATTAAAATAATTTAATCTTCCTATTATTTCATCTCTTTCAATATAATATCCCTGAAGATGTCTATTGCCAGAATTTGGATCAAATTCAGTTCTACCATGCAATACTCTTCTATTATTAAAACAAAAAATATCACCTGCTTCTAATCTAAAATCAATTTTAAATTTTTTATTTTGAAGAAGTGATGCAAAATATTGATACGCATCATAAAATTTTTTCATTTTTTTTGGCTCGACATCAATCACACCCATTGCAGCCATACTAAATCTAATATCATTATAATCATTATCTTTTGTTAGTGTAATTATTGGTGAATGAAGAATTCTGACTGCTTTCTGAGTATAATCAGTATCTTTAAATTTTACATACGTTCGTGTTAAAATTTTAAAAACATCTTTTGCATTATTTTTTAAATAATTTGCAACTGCAAAACCATCTACAACAGATGATAATCCACCATTAGCTTCATTTACTAAACAATGAAGAAACTGATAACCAGGAGCATACTCGAAATAAGGTAAATCCGTATGATTTCTTAACGCATCCGCCGTATAAGCAGTGTTGTTGGGTTTTGGAATATTGATTACTTCAAATGGTGTGCCAAAAAATGTTTCTCTATGATGACTTATTCTATTTAATATTTTGAATGCTGATTTTTTTCTAGTTGGTGCATTTTTAATTAAAGCAAAACCATACGTATGAAGTAAATTTAGCCATTTGCTTAAATATTTGTCATTTTTAATTACACTATTGTGATCAACAATAATTTTCTTTAAATTTTTTTTTAATTTACCATCCCAAAAAACATAAGGTGATTTATATTTTTGTTTGTTTATTTCAGTATAACAATGATCCCTTAACCATTTTAAATTAAATTTGCTAGTATGATCACCTTCACTCCAATCAATATTAAGTTTATTTTTTTCAATTTTATACTTTTGAGGAAATATATTTTTACTTACAGTTAAAATATTAAATACTCTCATATTTGCAGTAGGATGTATTGCTGTTGGGCAATTATCTCTTAGCCACATAAAATGAAATTTACTTTCAAAATTATCTTTCCATAAAATATTTAAATGATCATTCTTTTTTTCTAATTTTTTTACATGATATTTACTACTCATTTTGAAATATTTATATCTGAATAAATTAACTTAGTATATTTAATTAATTAATGAAATCGAAAAATAATAATTTGTTAGGAATATCATTTATGTTGTTGTCCATGTTTTCTCTTAGTATAAATGATATCACTTATAAATATTTAAGCTTTCATTTTCCTGTATGGGAATCTATATTCTTTCGAGCACTAAGCGGAAGTATCATTGCAACTTTCTTAGCAATGTATTTCGGGTTTAATAAATTAAAAACTAAAAAACCAGTTGGACACGCTGTGAGAGCTTTATCTGCATCAGCATGTGTTGTATTTTATATATATGGAATTAATAATTTAATGTTATCTGAAAATATTGCTATTGCACATTCTGCCCCCATTATTGCAGCATTTCTTGCTGTACCAATTCTTGGTGAGAGAATTGGGATTTTTAGAACTACTGCAATATTAATTGGTTTTATGGGAGTATTAATTATTGTTAAGCCTGGTACTGACTTGTTCAAATTAGAAACACTCTATCCTCTAATATCTGCTGCTTTTATGGCTTCCGTTTATTTATCAACTAGATCAGTAATGAGTACTGATTCCAGTGTTGCAATTGTTTTTTATTACTCTTTTGCATTATTAATTACGTCAATAATATTTTTCCCTGATAATTTTATTATGCCAAATGGAATTCAATTAATTTTTGCTATGAGTTTAGGTGTGATGGGATCACTAGGACATTTATTTATGTCTCAAGCAGCTAAATACGCAGATGTTGCAATCACTTCACCCTTTGAATACTCATCTTTTATATTTGTAGGAATAATGGGATATTTAATTTATTCTGAGGTTCCAACTTTAAGTATTTATTTAGGGGGAACAATAATTATTAGTACTGGAATATTTATAGCTTACAGAGAAAGAAAAAATAGCTAAATTAAAAAATTATTTCTTTTAAATTTTTCTTCTTATATTTTTCATTTCTTATTTTATTTAAAATATTTTTTTTACCTCCACACATTAAAAATTTATTATCAATATCTTCGTCTTTTAAAGGGTTATTTTTACCTCCTTTAATATGTGATATTTTTTCAATCAATATACTTCCATCATTCATTATTACTTTAATTATATCAGGATACTTAGGGTCATAATCTTCGAAATTATTTGGCACTTTGTAAGTGATTAGTTTAATCTTTCTGGTCATGTTTAAACTTTTTTTATTTTTAGAAATATTTAAACTACTTAAAGTAAATCTACCCTTAATGAGAGCAGTTGCTAAACAATAACTCAACGAAAATCTAGCTTCAGTAGAATTTTTAGGTATATGAAATTTTGATACTCTGAACCAAGGTTCTGGAAACTCAATTGTAATTGATTTAATATTTTCTTTTATAAAAATTTTTTTATTTAAAATTAATCCTCCTTGTATTACTCTTTGTGAATAACTACAAACTGGCCAAAACTTTATGAAATTTGGAAATTTAATTATTGCATTTCCTAAATCTGATTTTTTAAAATTATTATTTAATTTTTTAGAAAATTTACTACCATACAATTCAATAAATCCTCTCTCAATATTCCAAATATCTTGATTAGCTGTCCCTCCATTTTTTGCAAGTAAGGCTGACTGTACCCCTGCTTGTGCGGCAAACCCTATATGAAAAGCTTTTGTATCTTTTCCGAATTGTTGTTTTAAACCAGATGAAAAACTTGTTGCAATAGAAATTGCATTTGCCATTTGATCTGCATTTAATTTTAACACTTTAGATACTGCTGCAGCAGTTCCAACCACGCCTATTGTATTTGCTGAATGCCATCCTTTATAATAATGATCATAGCTAAGTGCTTGTCCTAATTTTATTATTAATTCATATCCTACTACCCATCCCTGATATGTTTCCTCAATTGAGATGTTTTTCATTTGAGCAATAGATATTAGAGCTGAAAAAATTGGCGCACTAGGATGAGATCCTGCAACGTATTCGTAATCATCAAAGTCTATAGACGCTGATCTTACTCCATGTAAAAAACATGCTGCAGAAATAGATAATTTTTTTCCTCCTCCAAATATCTTAATGTTTTTTGAATTATTATTTTCTAAACAGTATTTTAAGGCAACCTTTGATTGTTTTTCTTTAACACCTGATAATATACAAGCTAGGGTATCTATGAATGCATTTTCTGCTCTTTTATAAGTTATCTTATTGATATTAATTTTTTTTTGTGATGCCCAATTACAAAATTTTTTATGAAAACTCATTTTTTATATTTTGCAATCATTGTAATTTCTTGTTTTTCATTAAGAATTCTTCCAATAATTTCATCATCTCGATTTTCACCAATTTCTACAAAGAAATTATTGTTATATACAAGAGGCGCTGTAGCTTTATATTCAAAAGAATTGAACTCAATCTCGTTTTTTCTTGCAAGATTTAAAAGATAAGTTGCTTGAAGAGGCGCATGGACTAATAATCCCATATGACCCTCATAATTTTTTGTATAATCATTATCATAATGAATCTTATGTCCATTAAAAGTTAAAGCAGAATATCTAAATAGCAAAGTTGATGAACTAAAAATTTCTACTTTATCAATTAATTTTAATTCGTCTTTTATTTTAGGAGTAATGGAGTTTTTATTTATTTTTTCTCTATAAACAGCAGTTTGATCTTCTGATATTATTAATTTATTTTTATTTAAATATTCATGATTAATATTTACAAAACATAGATTGCCTGATCTACCTTCTTTAAATTCAATACTTGAAATTATTGAATTTTTTTTAATTTCAGATCCAATTTCAAATTCATCAAATATTTTTATTTTACCACCAGCCCACATTCTAATTTTATAAGGTAACTCAGGTAAGAAAATTCCTAATTTTGTATTTCCATCTTTGTCTAGATCAATTATTGAAGATACATCTGGGCATAAACATAAAAAAATTCCCTCAGGCACAGTTTGATCACTTAAACAGTTTTGATCAATTGTTTTTTTTAAATGATCAACTAATCGAGGAGTAATAATATCACTTCTTGTAATTTTCTTTCCGATCCAATCTTTGTAATTATTCATATTTAATTTACTCGAGTTTACTTATAAATTAATTATTAGTATAATTTATATTTTTTAAAAATGAAAAAAACATTTGATTATATAATAGCAGGAGGAGGTTCTGCTGGCTGTACATTAGCCTCAAGATTATCTGAAAATAAAGATATAAAGGTATTACTGATAGAAGCAGGGGGGTCAGGAAAAAGTTTATTCACTCAAATGCCCGGTGGTAATGGATACATTTTTGGAAACCCTAAATTTGATTGGGGTTTTGAATCAATACCTCAACCTTCTTTAAATAATAGAAAAATTTTATACCCTAGAGGTAAAGGACTAGGTGGATCTTCTCTTTTAAACGGTATGATTTACATGAGAGGCGCTCCAGGTGATTTTAATAGGTGGAGACAAAAGGGCTTAGAGGGTTGGTCATATAATGATGTATTACCATATTTCAAAAGATCTGCTTCAGCTTTTCATAGAGAAAAAAATGAATATCACTCACATTCAGGTCCTTTAAAGCTTACACCAGCTGGTAATTACAATTCAATCGATAAAGCATTTATTGATGCATGTGTTGAAGCTGGGGCAGAAATTAATAATGATTTTTACAATGGTAATCTCAATGGAGTAGGCCGATATGATGTTAAAGTATGGAAGGGAAAAAGACAATCATCTGCAGAAGCTTATTTGAAATTTAAACCTAACAACTTAACAATTTATAAAAATACATCTGTAATAAAAATTTTAATTGAGAAAAATAAAGCTAAAGGATTACTTTTATCAAATGGTGAAGTTTATGCATCATCAGAGGTAATATTATCTTTAGGAGCATTCGGTAGCCCCAAATGTTTAATGTTGTCAGGAGTTGGTCCAGAAGAACATTTAAAAGAAAAAAATATAGAATTATTAATTAACTTACCTGGAGTAGGTGAAAACCTTCACGATCATCCTGTTATGCCAATGAATTGGGCTTTTCAAAACAACAATTTAAGTTTCTCTAAATATCAAAGGATCGATAGAGCTATTATTGTGGGATTAAAATATATTTTATTTAAACAAGGATTAGCCGCAGCTCCTTTTTGGTCAACAAATCTATTTCATGCAATAAGAGAAAAAGATATGCCTGAAATACAAGTGTTCATGACACCTATGTGTTTTAAAGAAGAAAAAGATAACTGGTCTATGAGTTTAGATAATTTATTAAATTTTGGTTCATTATTTTTTTCTAGAGGTAAAAAAGCTTTTCCAGGATTACACTTTCAAATTAATTTACTAAGACCAAAAAGCACAGGAAGTGTAAAACTTAAAAGCTCAAATCCTAATGATGAACTTAATATAAATCCAAATTGGTTCATCGATCCATCTGATATGGAAGATATGATAGAAGGGATGAGACATACAAGAGAAGTATTGTCAAAACCTAGTTTAGCTAAAATTGTTTCACAAGAATTACTTCCAGGAAAAAAAATCAAAAGTGACGAAGATTTAAAAGAGTCAGTTCGTAATCATGTACAAACAGGTCATCATCCTGCATCTACTTGTGCAATGGGTTCAAGTAATAATAAAATGGCTGTACTTGATAATCAGCTTAAAGTTAGAGGAATAGACAATCTGAGAGTAGTAGATGCTTCTTCTTTCCCAGATATGATAAGTGGAAATATAAATGCATCTGTAATTATGTTAGCAGAAAAAGCATCAGATATGATATTAAAAAATTAATTAATCACAAATAAGTTGACCAATGAAAATATTTAAGTTTAAATAAATTATGTCTGAAATTCAAACCTACAAATTTTATGCAGGAAGTCGATGGCATGAACCTTCTTCTGAAAAATATTTTGAAAGTGAGGATCCATCTATAGGAAAAGTATGGGCAAAGATCCCTGATTGTAATGAACAAGATATTAATCTCGCGGTATCATCTGCTAAACAGGCTTATTATGATGGTCCTTATGGTAAAATGCATCCAGCAGAAAGAGCGAGAACATTAACAAGAATTGGAGATATTATTGCTAAAAATGCAGAACGTATTGGGCAAATAGAAACTAAAGATAACGGCAAACTTCCCAAAAATATCACTCCTTCTTTAACCAGCTGGCAGACTGAGAGTTTTTATTATTATGCAGGCATGTGTGACAAGTATGAAGGTAGATTGATACCTTCAGAGGTTCCAAATATGCATAATTATTTAAAATGGGAACCATTTGGAGTTGTTGCACTTATTCTTCCTTGGAATTCACCAATTGGAACATTAATCTGGAAATTAGCACCGGCAATAGCAGCAGGCAATACTGTTGTAATTAAACCTTCAGAAAGAGCATCATGCTCTACATTAGAGTTAATGAAAATTTTAGAAGAAGCTGATCTTCCAGAAGGTTTGATAAATGTTGTTACTGGTTTTGGTGCTACAACTGGAGCGCCTCTTATTGAACACCAAGATGTTAGGATGATAAGTTTTACAGGCGGAACAAAAGGGGGGAGTGCAGCAAGTTTAAGTGCATCCAAAAATGTTAAACCTATTATTATGGAGTTAGGGGGTAAATCACCACAAATTATATTCAAAGATGCTGATTTAAGTTTATCAGTAAATGGAGTTGTGTCGGGCATATTTCCAGTTTCAGGCCATAGTTGTATTTCAGGATCAAGGATACTAGTGCATAAAGATATAAAAGATAAATTTACTCATAATTTATTAGAAGTTGTTAAAAAGGCTAAAGTTGGTCACCCAAATGATGTTGCAACACAAATAGGACCTATAGCAAATAAAGAGCAATATGAATTTATTTTATCTAAGATAGAAGCAGCTGAAAAAAGAGGTTTAAAATTATTAATTGATGGAAGAAAAGAACAAAAGTCTGAAGGATACTATATTGGACCAACTATTTTTGACAATGTTCCAAATGAAGATGATTTAGCTCAAAATGAAGTATTTGGACCTGTAGCTTCAATACAAACTTGGGAGGATGAAGATGAAGTAATTAAAATTGCAAATGATACTATTTATGGTCTTGCAGCAGGTATTTGGACTAAGGATACTAATAAAGCTATTCGTTTAGCGGATAAGATAGAGGCTGGAACTGTTTATATAAATAATTATTTTAATGCATCTACTCAATCTCCGGTTGGAGGCTTCAAGCAATCAGGATACGGTCGTGAAAATGGATGGGAGGGAATGCAAAGTTACATGCAGACTAAATCTACTTGGCTAGCTACCAATCCATCTCAACCAGACCCATTTTAAGAAGTAATTATTCTTTCCAGTTTGGTTCTCTTTTTTCTAAAAAAGCTTCAATACCTTCCTTGGAATCATCATGTAACATATTTTCTGTCATTACCTTTGAAGTAAAAGTATATGCGTCTTCTAAATTCATATCTTTTTGTTTGTAAAAAGCTTCTTTACCAATTTTAATAGTATTAGAAGATTTAGACGATATTTTTTTAGCAATTTGAAATACATTTTCTTTTAAACTATCCTCTTCAAAGACATCATTTATTAAACCAATCCTTAATGCTTTATTTGCATCTATAAGATCTCCAGTGAGAAGCATTTCCATTGCTTGCTTTTTCCCTACAGTTCTTGATAATGGAACCATTGGTGTAGAACAAAATAATCCAATATTAACACCAGGGGTTGCGTATTTTGCTCTGCTACTTGAGTAAGCTAAATCACAGCTAGAAATTAACTGACAACCTGCTGCAGTAGCAATACCATCAACCATAGCTATAACTGGTTTATTATTTTTATTAATTTTCAGCATAAGTTGAGAGCACATTTGAAATATTTTTTTAAAATAGCTTTCACCTTTGTCATTTTGCAATCTTTGTGAATTTAAATCTTTTAAATTATGTCCTGCACAAAAAATATTACCGTTTGATGATAAAATAATTACTTTTACATCATTATCTTTATCAGCGATGTCTAGTGCTGATGTTAATTCATTGATCATGTTTTCGCTTAAAGTATTTTGGTTTCTCTGGTCATTAAGAATAATATTAAAAATATTATTATTTTTTTCGTTTAATATTAGATTAAAATTCATTTAATTGATTTGAATTTCAACATCTTTGGATAGTGAATTAGCGATAAAACAATACTTATGTGATCTCTCTTTCATCTTTTTCATTTCTTCATCAGAAATATTAAAATTATCTTCAAATACTATAGCTGGATTTAGCTCTATTTTGTTGACGTACATTCTCCCCTCTGCATTTTTTCCTAAATACGAAATTGCTTTATCTTTGTAATTAATAACTGGCCATTTCATTTTTGCAGCTAAAGCTAAAAACGTCATCATAAAACAACTACTTACAGCTGCAGCTAGTTTTTGCTCTGGATTAATATTAGTTTCGCTTCCTCCATAATCTGGAGATGATCCTGCATCAATAGATACATTTTCATTAAGCATTACTGTGTGATCAGTTAAGTATTTTCCAAATTCGAGTTTTTGATCTCCTAATTCCCACTTTAATTCGATTGAATGACTCATTTTAAGAATAATTAAAAGGTAGTGAGCACACTTTACCTTTTCTCTCAATGTTGTCTGGTGTTAATACGATAACATCCTGCCCATCATTCCAATAGTCTCTATCAACCATTGATAGTCCAATATTAGTTTTTAAAAATGGTGAATAAATACCAGAGGTGATATTACCAATTTGAAATCTATTTTTTGAGTATACAGGAAAAGGTATTGTACACGAAGGAGTCGGGGACCCATCAAAAGTAATTCCTTTTATTTTTTTTTCTATTCCATTTTTTAATATTTTTTTTAATGCATTTTTTCCAATGAAATCATGTGATAAATTGTTACAATAATTATCAAATCCACATTCAATTGGATTATTTTCTAAAGTAAATTCATTACCATAGGATAATAAACCACCTTCTATTCTATCAATTAAATTTGGACATCCAGGTGAAATATTAAAATCTTTTCCTGCTTCCCAAATAGTTTCCCAAAGTTTTTTTCCTAAACTAAAACCTTTAAGGTAAATCTCAAAACCATCTTGTTTGCTATATCCTGATCTTGCAATTATCTGTTTTGTTCCTTCAAATTCAAAAAAAGAAAAATGAAAGAATTTTAATTTTTTAATTTTTTCTCCAAATATTGATGACATTAATTTTTCAGATTTTGGACCTTGAATTGCTAAGGGATAAATATCTGGCTCTATAATATCAACTTTAAAATTTCTTCCTACAGCCAATCCTTTTGCCCAAAGAAGGACATCTGAATCTGCAACTGATAGCCAATATTTATTTTCACTTAATTTTAAAAGTACAGGATCATTTATCATTCCTGCATTTTCATCTATCATTGGATAATAGTAACATTTACCAATAGGCATATCTTTTATTGACCTTGGAGACATGAGTTGTATTAATTCTGTAGCATCTTCTCCTATTATTTGAACCTGTCGTTGACATGAAACATCCCAAATTTGAGTATTTTTAGATAAGTGCCAATAATCTTCTTCAACTGTTGCTTTATATGATTTTGGAAGAAGCATATGATTAACTACAGTAAAACCACTTACACCAGCCTCAATTACTTTCTCGGTATAGGGAGTCCTCCTAATGCGTCTAGACATGTTTAATCCTGAATTACTCATTTTATTTAGACCACCATATTGAGTATCCATTTGGAGAAACAATTAAAGGTATGTGATATTTTTTAAGAGGATCTTTCATTTTAAATTTAACACTGATTGAATTAATTATTTCACTAGTATTTCTAAAATATTTACCAGAATTAATTATCATTTCATAATCACTTTCACAATCTTCTTTCGTTAATTCAAATTCTTTAAGCATTCTTCCAGAACTATCTGTTTTATCTTCTAGAAATACAACTTTGTTATTATTATTTACTTTATAAATAACAATTTCTACATCACTTGCATGCGTACCATCTATTGAGTTTAGTAAATGTGTAGAAAAAATTGCCATAACCTACTCTATAGACGCTTTATCTCTTTTATCACTAACTGCAGCAACTATTGGACTAATAACACCTTTAGCCTTAACATTTACACATGCAGTTTTACCACTTTCTAACGCTCTTTTTAAAGCGGGGCCTAAATCTTCTCTTTTAGTAACTAATTCTCCATGTCCTCCAAAACCCTCAAAAATTGAATGAAATGGAATATCTCTAAAATCAGTTGCAAAGTGTTTCCCACTTTCAAACAACCTTTCTTGTTGTTGAGAAATACAGTCAAGACCTCCATTGTTATCGATAACTACAACAATAGGTTTTTTTTCTTGAAATGCAGCTTCAATTGATAATCCGCCAGATAAAAATGCACCATCTCCACTTATTAAAACAACATTAGATTTAGGATTAAGATTTTTCGCTGATACTGCAAAAGGAACTCCAACACCTAACATACTAAAAGTGCCTGGATGTAATATTCCTCCAAGTTTTTTACCTTTTGATCCAGCAATATTAATTGCAATCTCAGACCAGAAATGTGTGTTTCCACCATCAATAACTAACCAATCATTTTCAGTTAATACTTCTTGAACATCTAAAGCTAACTGAAGAGGATGAATTTTTCCACCTTCTTTTTTAGCCTCTTCAGTTTCTTTATTTAAATCATCCAATGTTTTATCAATCCAATTTTTTTTCTCTTTTTTATTCTTATCAAACCATTCATTATTTAATTTCCATTTACTATTTTTCTTTAATTCTAAGAGTTTATCCAAAAAGACTCCAGGGTCACAAAGTAAATTAATATCTGCAGCTCTATTTAATTCTATTTCTTCATGTGATCCATTAATACAAACAAGCTTTGTGCTTTTTGGAAAAAGTGGAGGATTACCAAAATTCATTTGATTATCAAGACGTGCACCAATCATAAGAACCAAATCTGATTCATTGAGAGCCATTTTTGATGGGGGGTATTGATGAATATCTGCAAGACCCATATATGTATTTGCCTCTTCACCTAAAAGTTTTTGGTGGTATGGTATATTAAATATTGGAATATTTAATTCAAACCCAGCTTGCTCTAATTTTTGTTCTGCACTTGACCACCAAACTCCATGCCCTCCAATAAAAACAGGTTTTTGTGCACTAATTGCTAGATCAAATATTTCATTTAAACTCTCAGGATCAGGCCAAGCTTTTGCTAAAGGTTTCTTTTGATGAGTAAAAGGTCTTTCTTCTAAACCTGCATCATCTGCAAATGATGAAAACATTATATCTACTGGTACACTTAAATGTACTGCACCAGGATAGCCATTTGTTGCAATTCTATATGCTTTATCTACGAACTCTCTTATTCTGTTGCCATCTGTTATACTTGCACTGTATTTTGTTAACGGTGCTGCAATAGATACATCATCTATTTCCTTAAAACCGCCTGCTCCTTGTCTTTTTAAACTACTTGATCCAGTTATAAAAATAACAGGTGATCTTTCACCCCAAGCTTCCATCATTGAGGGTACTGCATTTGCAAAACCTTCTGGCCCGACAATACAAACGGATGGTTTTCTTGATATTCTAGTATGACCATCAGCTAAATGACCAGCAATTTGTTCATGAGGACAATTAATTACATTAATTTGACACTCCATAAATCCTTCAAGTGCTGGATTACAAAAACCTCCAGAAAGTGTAAATACATTATCAATACCTTTGTCTCTAAGAGCTCTTGCAACTAATGCCCCACCTCTAATCTTTTTATCTCCCATTTTAATACTTTATATCCTTAAAAAATTTCTCTGCTATAATTTTTTTATCAACTTCATTTATATCGGTTAATCCCACTAAGCCAAGATTTGTACTTAACTCTTCTTTAATAAGGTTAATGATTCTTCTAAGACCTTTTGCGCCATCAGCACCGATGGCATACATTAGAGGTCTGCCAAACATAACAAAGTCAGCTCCCAGAGCTAACGCGCGTAAAATATCACTACCACTTCTAATTCCACTATCAAAAAGTATTGGAAAATCGTCTCCCAAAGCTTTTCGTATTAATGGTAAAGCATTAATAGAAGCAGTAGCACTATCTAATTGTCTTCCACCATGATTTGATACTTGAATTGCATCAGCACCAGCCTCTTTAATTTTCAAAGCATCTTCAGAATTCATTACTCCTTTGATTATTAATTTTCCTTTCCAAGCGTCTCGAACCCTTTTGAGAGTATTCCAATCAGTTGCCCCTCTACTTTCTTTTCGTCTAAAAACTTGATCACCACTTTTGGAGGTAACATAATTCATTGGTTGTGGAGCGCCTTTAAACAAAGTTGTTAAACTCCATTGAGGATGTAGTGCAAAATCTAAAAATTGTTTTGGGCCAATTTTAAATGGATAACCAAAGCCATTTCTATCATCTCTAGCTCTTCTTGAAAGAATTGGAACATCAACAGTAAGAATCAAAACCTTGTATCCAATGTTTTCTGCTCTTTTTAATAATTCCATAATAAATTCTTCACTTTGAAAAATATATATTTGCATCCATGAATGACCTTCAGAAAAAGTAAACATATCTTCAAGCGTAGTACTAGAAGCCATTGAAACACATGTTGGAATATTATTATACGCACTTTCTTTTGCTATCATTTTATCTGCTTCAGGCCATGAAAGATTTGTCATTCCCATTGGTGCAAATCCAAATGGATAATCAAAATGAAAATCAAATATTTTCTTACTTAAATTTCTATTCTCGACATTTCTGAAAACTTTAGGTTCAAGTCTAATTTGATCTAATGCCTTACTATTAATTTCAGCAAGTTTATCATCTCCTGATGCTCCATCAATGAAATCAAAGACTAATTTTGGTAATCTCTTTTTAGATAATCTAATTGCATCATCTATTGTATGGATTTTAGTGCTAGCTTTAATGAGATCATTCATTTTAATATTTGTATTCTAATATAATTTATAATTCTATTATAAAATATATTAGTTTTTTGAAATACCCTTCCAAGGTATTGGACTAGATGGAATATTTTCTTTTAAACCTCTTTGTATTTCACCTTTCTCATCATACATTGGTAAAGTACAAATTTCACCTTTTTGCACACTACCATCATCACAACTAACATCTACTATTGTATCTGGTCCAAATTCTGCATTATCCATATGAACTATAGCAACACCACAAACTTGAAATGGCGACCATGTACTTGAAGTTACAATTCCAACTTTTTTATTATTTATAGAAATTTTAGAATCAACTAATGCAAAACTATTTTCAACTCTCAAACCCCATGTTAAACAATCTTTGCTTGCATTAAGTAAATAATCTCTTCCAATAAAATCACCTTTATTAAAATCTATAAACTTTCCTAATCCAACAGCAAATGGAGATCGATCTCTCGTAAAATCCCTCCCTGCAGATAAGAGACCTGCCTCAATTCTTCTACATCTAAAACCTGGCGAGGCTGTTAGAATCATTCCCATTTCTTCACCTTTACTGAGTATTAAGTCTCCAATCTTTTTTGAATCATTTTCTGGTCTTAAATAAATTTCCCAGCCAAGTTCATTTGTAAACCCTGTTCTGCTTATAATCACTTTTTCTGAAGCAATTGAAGTTTCAACCCAATCAAAATAATTAAAACTATTTTTAAATGGTTGATCAACTAGTTTTTCTAACAGTTTTAGAGATTTAGGGCCTTGTATTTGACTGACCCAAACATTTGGATCTTTAATTTCAACATCTAAATTTTTCGAATGAGCTTTGTACCAACTATATAAATGTCCATCACCTTGTGCAAACCAAAATTTATTTTTTTCTAATTTTAATAATAATCCATCTGAAATCATTCCTCCATCATGGTAACAAGCAAATTGATAAGAACATCTTCCTATTTTTACTTTTGAAATATCTCTAGGAAATATTTTTTGAAGTAAATTTTCAGCATCCGGACCAGAGATTTCGTAAGGATGCTCACCCGTATGACGTAAAATTATTTCTTGTCTAGCTTTCCAATACATTTCATCTGCTGTAGCATGAGATAATTTTTCAAGTGTAAATCTCCCATCAGCGTAGTTAGTATATTCTGGGTTAAATGGTAATTCTTGATAAGTTAGAGGATGTATTTTCATGGGTCTAGCCAAATCTAGAGATCTACCAGTTTCTTTAATAACTGGCTTTACAACAAATCTGTAATTACTAACTAAATCTCCCATAAAATTTATTCAACTTATCACAAAATAATGAAAAAAAAATTTTAAAATAAATTCTTAATAGCTTCAATATGTCGTGGTTTTACTTCACAGCATCCACCAACTAGAGTAACACCTTCATTTAAAGAATTTAAAACAAACTTTTTATATTTTTCTTCTCCAAATTCTTCATTTCGAGTTCCAAGTAACTCAACTGGATCAATATAATCATAATGTCCTTCAAAGCCTTCTGAATTGAATTTTTCTTTATTACTAGTAGGCAGTTGTTTAAATAAATTCATTTTATAACCAAAAGGAAGTTTTTGTTTATTGAACATAGGAATACTCAAATTAACAATTTCAGGTGATACGCAAGCTGATACTATGCCGCAACAATTATATTTTTGTATAGTTTCAAAAAGTTCATCAAGACTTTCTCCAGATGGTAATTTTCCATCATAACGTAAGTGTACACCTACAAGAACTTGTTTATTAAATTCTTTTGAAGCTTCTAAAGCAATTTTTATTTCTTTGATGGAACACAAAACATCTAAGTAAAATATATCGACATAATCTTTTAATATTTTTGCAATTTCATGAAAATAATTAAACATTGTTTCATCAGTTTCAAAATGTATTGGGGAATATGTATTACCTTGATTTGGCAATGAGCCTGCAACAATAACTTTTTTATCACTTTCATTTTTTGCTTTTAATGCGAGTGATCCAGCAGATCTTATTCCAAATTCAAATTTATTAAGTAAATTATATTTTTTTAATAGCCTTCTTCTAACACTAAAATTTGAAGTAACGATTAATTGTGATCCTGCATTTATAAAATTTTTGTGCATTTCTAATACCATTGGGTGATTATTTTCATTTAATAAAGCTTGTGCAGACCAAAGATCACCGGTTGTTTCTAGACCCATTTCCATTAAAGTTTGACCTGAACCTCCATCAAAGAGATATTTCTTATTTTGTAAAAACATTTTTTTGGAAAATTAGAAGAAAAAGTGTGGCGCATTTAAATGCGCCACAAAGAAAATTAATATTTTATGCAAACCACCAACGTTCAGAAAGTTTGTTACCATCACTTTCCCAGTTACCAGCAACATCTTCACCGTGAGCAAGTTTTTTAGAACCAGCACCAACATATTGGTTAAATGCATAAACAATTGCACCACCATCGTAGTTACAAAGAGCTTGTGCTTCCCAGTACATTGATTTTCTTTTTTCCGCATCAAGTTCTGATCTAGCAGATCTAACAAGTTCATTGAAACGAACAGTTGAATCAGTTTGAACTAGATTACCCCAAGCAGCTTCGTTCCACTCAGTATCATCAGTGAATGCAGCAGACCACATCATATCTTCTGTAGGTCTTCCACCCCAAGAACTCATACTGAAACCTTTAGTGTTCCATACGTTACTCCAGTAACCATCTTCAGGTTCTTTTTTAACTCGAAGATCGATACCGCATTCTTGAGCAGATGCTGCTATCAAGTTAGTTGCATCTGTACATCCTGCATAAGGAACCTCAGAAGTACTAATTTCAATTGGTCCACTTACTCCAGATTTTTTCCAGTGAAAAGCAGCTTTATCAGCATCGAACTCTCTCTGCTCTAAAGCATTATTATGATATGGGTGAGCAGTAGAGATCGGGTGATCATTACCCACTGTTCCATATCCTAGCATTATCTTATCAACAATTTCTTGTCTTTTGATTGCAAACTTCATTGCCATACGAACATCAAAATTATCAAATGGTGGCACATTTAATCTCATAGGAGCTGTATAGTGTGCATATCCAGATGCTGCAGTAATTTCAACATTTGGATCTCTAGTTAATAAATTTGCAGTTCTTAAGTCAACACCGTTCATCCAGTCTATTTCACCATTTAATAATGCTGCTTGTCTTGTAGCAGGATCATTAATTCCGATTACTTCAACTGAATCAAAGTGTGCAACACTATCACCTTTGAAATAATTTGGATTTCTTTTTCCAAATTTTGCTCCAACACCTGGATTGAATTCATCCATAATGTATGGACCAGTTCCAATAGTAGATTGAGCATCAACAACTCCATCTTTTGTTGGTTTAATCATAATGTGATAGTCAGTAGTTATTGCAGGCCAATCGGCATTTGCACCTTTTAGCTTAAAAATAACTCTGTCATTTCCATCAGCAGAAACTGTTTCAATTTGAGATAAAAGTCCACCTGCTGCCGAAGCAGTATCTGGATTCATGTGATACTGATAGTTGAGCACAACATCTTCTGCTGTCATTGATTTACCATTATGGAATTCAACACCTTTGCGAAGATTATATACCCATGTTTGAGCATCGTCTGATTCAATTGACTCAGCAAGCTCTCCAACAATTGTGTGATCTGAATCAACAACAGTTAGACAGTTCTGATATGACCAAGCAGTAGCTTGCATAAATGAGCTCTGATAAGTTGCTGGATCAAGAGTATCAGTTGCATCTGCTGCACTATTACCCCATCTTAAATGTCCACCTTTTTTTGGTGTAGCTGCAACTGCTTTATCTGCTAATGATAATGCAATTGGTAGCGTGACCCCAGTAGCAAGGACAGACATCATGAACTGTCTTCTATCAATAAGCCCTTTTGTTAGCTTTGAAGACTGTTCTTCAATGTATTTGTCTATTTTCTTATTTTTCATTTGTCCTCCCTTATAATTGAACAAAAACCTAAGATTTTTGTTCATAATTTCTAGAAATTTAACAAAAAACAAACTTAAGTTAATATATAAAAACATATATAACGTTTTAATTCAACGTATAAATTATTAATTTTAGCTTACATGTTGACCTAATTTAGACAAAACTTTAAGAATTAAGATTGTATCTTTAAGGAGGGTAATATTAGTAGAATTCATCCAATATTTAGAACAATTTTGTTAAGGCTTAGCCTTGGTCTCGTTACAGTTTTTGCATTCTCGGTAATAATATTTAGTACATTCTCTTTTTTACCGGGAGACTTTGCCACGGAAATATTAGGTCAAAGTGCAACAAAATCTGCAGTGAAAGCCCTAAGAGCAGAATTGGGTTTAGATAAACCTCCGGTAACAAGATATTTTGATTGGTTAGGAAATGTTTTTCAAGGAGATTTTGGTAGTTCTTTCTCTGGAAGATCTAAAGTTCAAGGGGATCAAGGTGATAGGTCTAGAGAAGTTGTGGGTTTAATTGTCCCCAGATTAAAGAATACATTATTTTTAACAGGGGTTGCCGCCATGTTGGCTATTCCTCTATCTTTAATCTTAGGTATCTCAGCAGCATTATACAGAAACTCTTATTATGATAGGTCAGCAACTGGAGTTAGCTTAGTAACCGTATCTTCACCAGAATTTTTTACAGCCTATATTTTTATTCTTTTACTAGCGACACTGTTTCCAGTTTTTCCAACTATTTCTAATGTGGATGAAGCTTCAACTTTGGCTGAAAGATTTTACAGGACTGCTCTTCCAGTTTTTACTTTGACATTAATTACTATGGGTCACATGATGAGAATGACAAGGTCAGCGATAATAAATATCTTATCAAGTGAATATATTCAAATGGCAAAATTATCAGGAGCCTCAAGATATGAAGTAGTTGTTAAGCACGCACTTCCAAATGCTTGGGCACCTATTTCTCAAGTAATTGCAATAAACTTAGCTTACATGTTGATTGGTTCAGTTGTTGTTGAATATGTTTTTAACTATCAAGGTATTGGTAGGTTGATGGTCGGATCAGTCTATAATCGAGATTTACCCGTTGTTCAAGCTTGTGCATTAATTTTTGCATCAACATATGTAATATTAAATTTAATTGCTGACTTGATCGGAATTATTTCTAACCCAAGGTTATTATATCCCAAATGAGCGAAAATTTATCTTATTCTGCAAAAAGTGAAGTTGCAAATTTAATTAAAAGAAGAACTAGATTAGAAAGATTAAAAATTGCCTTATCAAAAGCTCCAATCTCAGCTTGGTTTGGTATGATTGTACTATTTATATATTTTTTTGCTGCAATATTTGCTCCCTTAATTGCTCCACATGGAGAAGCAGAAATATTCCCAGTAGCTTATGCTCCTTGGGGTGATGGTCATATATTTGGTACTGATCAAATTGGAAGAGATATTTTTTCTCGCATTATCTATGCTGCAAGAAATACAATTGGTATTTGTTTATTGGCTACTTTTATTGCTTTAGGAATTGGAACAGTATTTGGAATTATAGCTGCTCTGGATAGAAGGTATTTAGATCAGCTATTAAGTAGAATAGTAGACACGCTTATGGCTATACCTGTAATGATTTTTACTTTTATACTTTTATCAGTTTTTGGACCTACTAATTTTAATTTAATTGTCATTTTAGGAATTTTGGAGTCAACTAGATTTTTTAGAATATCAAGATCAGTTGCTGTTGGTCAAGTTGTTCTAGAATATGTAGAGGTCGCGAGATTAAGAGGTGAAAATTTATCATATATTATATTCAGAGAAATACTTCCTAATATAGCTTCACCTTTGATTATTGAGTTTGGTTTAAGGTTCATATTTATAATTTTTACAATATCTAGTTTAAGTTTTTTAGGAATTGGCATTCAACCCCCTTCAGCAGATTGGGCATCAATGGTGAGGGAAAATGCAATACTTATTCAATATGCGCAATATGATATAACGGCAGGTTTAACACCATTAATTCCAGCTGCTGCAATTGCTTTACTTTGTGTATCAATTAATTTTGTTGTTGATTGGTATCTTTACATTACTAGCGGATTAAAAGATGACGTTAAATAAATCAAAAGAACTCCTGCTTGAAATGAAAAATATCCATATTGATGGATTTTCAGATGAGAGATGGCATAAAATTTTAAAAGGTGTAGATTTGACTTTACACAGAGGAGAAATACTAGGATTAATTGGAGAGAGTGGTGCCGGAAAATCTACTATGGGTAAAGCTGCAATGGGCTATACCCAACCAGGTTGTAAGATTATAAAAGGAGAAATTAATTTTAATGGCATAGACCTCGCTAAACTAACTGAATTTGAAAAGAGAAAAATTTGGGGAACTAAAATATCTTATGTTGCTCAATCAGCAGCAGCATCTTTTAATCCTGCTCATAGATTAATGGAGCAAACAATAAGTGCTGCTAATAGATTAAAGATAAATCCAACGGATGTGTTAAAAAAAGATGCGGTTCAACTTTATGAATCACTACAGCTTCCAGATGCGGAAAATATAGGAAATAGATACCCGCATCAAGTATCTGGAGGGCAACTACAAAGAATAATGACTGCAATGGCTATGTCCCCAAGACCAGAGTTAATTATATTTGATGAGCCCACAACAGCTTTAGATGTAACAACTCAAGTTGAAGTATTATCTGCTATGAGATCTATAGTAGATAAATTTAATACAGCAGCAATTTATATTACTCATGATTTAGCCGTAGTTGCGCAAATGGCTGATAGAATAAAAGTTTTGCGATACGGTGAAGAAGTTGAAGAAGCTGAAACAAGAGATATGCTATCAAACCCAAAAGAAGAATACACCAAATCTCTATGGTCAGTAAGATCACTGATCAAGCCTGAAGAAACAAATGAAGATTATATGTTGTCTATTAAAAATATTGATGCAGCATATGGCTCATCAAAGGTCTTACATAATGTTTCTATAGATATTCCTAAAGGTAAAACAGTAGCTATAGTTGGTGAAAGTGGATCAGGAAAATCAACAACAGCAAGAGTAATTACAGGCTTACTTCCTCAATTAAAAGGAGAAATAATTTTTGATGGAAAAAAATTGTCTCCAAAACTTGATCAAAGGTCAAAAGAAGAATTAAGAAGAATTCAAATAATTTTTCAAATGCCTGACACTGCAATGAACCCTCGTCAAACTGTTGATGAAATAATAGGAAGGCCAATAGAATTTTATCAAGGTATAAAAGGAAAAGAAAGAGAAGCAAAAGTTATTGAATTATTAAAAATGATTGAGCTAGATGAAACTTTTTTAGATAGATTACCATCCGAATTATCTGGAGGTCAAAAACAGAGAATATGCATTGCAAGAGCTTTAGCGGCTAACCCAGATTTAATTATTTGTGATGAAGTAACATCAGCACTAGATCAAATTGTTCAAGAAGGAATATTAAAATTACTTCAAAAATTACAAAAAGAGCTTGGTGTTACTTATATTTTTATAACCCATGATATAGCAACGGTTAAAGCAATCTCAGATGAAATAGTTGTTATGTATCAAGGTGAGGTAGTGGAACAAGGTTTGAAAAGTAAAATTTTGAATCCACCATATCCTGATTATACAGAACTTTTATTGTCTTCAGTCCCAGAAATGGATCCTGATTGGCTAACCAATCTTCTGAATAAAAGATCTTCCTAGTAATCTATATTTTAAATAATGAATATATTTAAATTTTTACTTAATTTTTTTTCTAGCAAAGAAAATAGAATAGATAATCTAGAAGCAAAAAATATAATGATAATTGAGAACAGGTTTAATAAATATAATTTAACATTAGGTTCTATTTACAAAGTAAATCAAAATATAAAACTAAAAAATTTTAAAAATAAAATTCTTGAAGATAGCTTAACAATAGTAGTTACTGACAATAAAGGTAAAACTATTGGATATATCTCTAAAAAAGAGATAGATAATATTCAATAAATGAAAATCAATCTGAATAAAAAAAATTATGTTATATCTGCTGGTGCAGATGGTTTAGGTTTTGCTATAGCAAATAAGATAATTAATTCAGGGGGTAAGGTATATTTATCTGATATAAATAAATCAAAAATTGATAAAATAAATTCAAATAAAAAATATCGTAATAAAATATTTGCTCAACACTTAGACTGCACAAATCCCAAAGACATAAAAAAATATTTTAATTCCATATCAAACTTAAAAAAAATAGATGGATTAATAAATAATATTGGTATTGCAGGACCTACAAAGTATCTTCAAAATATTTCAATAGATGAATGGGATAACACAATAAAAACCAATTTAAGTTCACATTTTTATTTTACAAAATTTGCTATTCCATTTTTAAAAAAAGCTAAAAAAGGATCTATCATTAATTTATCTTCAACTGCAGGATTATATGGTTTTGCTCAACGTTCACCATATGCATCAAGTAAATGGGCAATAATTGGATTAACTAAAACATTAGCTGTTGAGTTAGGAAAATTTAAAATACGAGTAAATGCAATTTGTCCTGGTTCTGTTAATGGCGATAGAATGGATAGAGTAATAAATGCTAAAGCTAAATTAATTAATTCAACAAATAAACAAGTAAGAAAAGAATTAGAGTCAATGGTTTCATTAAACACATTTGTAGAAAAAGAAGATATTGCATCAATGGCCTTATTTTTATTAAGTAATGCCTCAGAAAATGTATCTGGTCAAATCATGACTGTTGATGGAAATACTGAAAGAATGAATTAGTGGATAACAACGCTGATTACATCATTGTTGGTGCAGGATCAGCAGGTTGTGTTTTAGCTAACAGATTGTCTTCACAATCAAAGAATACCGTAATTTTATTAGAAGCTGGTCCATCTAGTAAAACTTGGAAAGTTGATATGCCAAGCGCACTTCTATATGCAATGCATGATCCAAAGTATAATTGGAAATATTATACAGAGCCTGAACCATTTCTAAATAATAGATCTTTATATTGTCCAAGAGGTAAAATGATTGGGGGATGCTCTTCGCATAACGGCATGGTTTTTGCTAGAGGTCATAAAGAGGATTTTGATAGATGGTCTTCAAGTGGTTTAACTAATTGGTCATATGAAAAAGTTTTACCTTTTTTTAAAAAATTAGAAACTTGGTCTCATAATAGTAATGAAAGAGGTAATGAAGGACCATTAAAAGTAAATAAGTCAAACATAGATAAAAAATATCCTTTATTCAAAAAAGTTTTAGAAGCTGCACAAGAAGCTGGATATAAAATATTTAATGACTCTAATAATATTGATAAGGAAGGTTTTGGAACTTTTGATGTAACAATAAACAATGGTGTCAGGCAAAGTGTTGCTAAGGCATATTTAGATCCAATCCAAAATAGAAAAAATCTAAGAATAATAAATAATATTGATGTTAAAAAAATTCTTTTTAAAAATAAAACTGCAATTGGTGTTGAAACGATTAAAAAAAATATAACCAATAATTATTTAGCCAATAAAGAAGTTATACTTTGTGCTGGTTCAATTAATTCTCCTAAAATTCTTCAATTATCTGGGATTGGCAATGAAAAACATCTTAAAAGTTTAGGAATAGAAGTAATTCATAATTTAATTGGAGTAGGAGAAAATTTACAAGATCATTTAGAGATGTACATTCAGTATAAATCTAAAAAAAATGAAACATTACATACACTAGCAACGAATTATCTTTATCAAGCTATTGAGGGATCAAAATGGTTTTTATTTAAAAAAGGTAGATTAGCAAATTCAAATTTAGAATTAGGAGGGTTTGTTAAATCTGACAAATCATATAATCATCCAAACTTACAATTTCATTTTTTTCCATACTTAGTTATTAATCATGGTTTAGAAAATCCTAATTTTGAAGCTTTTCAATTTCATGTTTGTCCAAATAGACCAAAAAGTAGGGGTTTTGTTAAAATTAAAACAAATAACTATAAAGATGATCCTAAAATACAATTTAATTATCTTAAGCATGAAGACGATTTAAATCAAATGAGACAAGGTGTGGGAATTGCTAAAAAAATATTATCTCAAAAAGCACTAAAAGAATATGTTGGCACTGAAATAAGACCTGGGAAGAATGTATTTAATCAAAATGAGTTAGATGAAGTTATTAAAAATACATCTGAATCTGCGTATCATCCGTCATGCACAAATAAAATGGGTGAGGACAAAACTTCAGTTGTAGACCAAAACTTAAGGGTTCATGGAATTCAAAATTTAAGAGTTATTGATGCTTCTGTAATGCCAGATATTGTTAGTGCTAATTTAAATGCAACAACTATTATGATTGCTGAAAAAGCTTACGACCAAATAAATAGTACCGTTAGTTAGAAAATTAAAATCTAATATAATTAGATAGTTTTTCTTCTAAGAGTCCAACCGTATCTTTCGCTGTAGTATGCTTCGATACCATCAGCAAGATTAAGGTCATAATTTGAGTCTATAGATCCTTCAAGAACCTTCTTCTCAATAGAACTCTGCTCTAGGCTTTCTTTTTGGTTATTAATGTTTTCTGTTAATTTACTATTCATATTTACAGATTTTACAAATACATAATAATATAAAAAAAAACTAGTGTTTTTCTTATTTTTAATGTAAAGAAAATTACTTCAAATTTTTTATTTTTGTAAATTTTGTAAATGAATATTGAATCTGACATAAATTTTGGTCCAAGGTTAAAAAAACAAAGGATAAGCAAAGGTTTTTCACAAGCTGAATTATCAAAAACTATTGGAATATCTCCTAGTTATTTAAATTTAATTGAAAGTGGAAAAAGAAAAATACCGCTTTCCTTACTAATTAAAGCAGCTGATAAATTAGATTTATCAATTAAAGACTTCTCAACAGAATCTAGCAAACGACTTCTTTCAGACGTGATGGATGTTTTAAGCAATGAAATTTTTGATGATTTAAAGATAACTAATCACGACACAAGTGACTTCATTGGTTCAAATCCTAACATAGCTAAAGCATTACTGACAATAAATGATTCTTTCAAAAGCTTTAAAGAAGATATGCAAAATCGACTTGAAACTATGGATGTCAATGCAAATCAAATAAAAAAACCAACAAGACTACCTGTAGAAATTGTTTCAGATATTCTTCAAGAAAATAAAAATTACTTTCATGATTTAGAAGTAAGTTCTGAAAATCTAAGAAAAGAAATAGGTCTTGAAACTGGACCTAACATTGGTTCTGGATCTAAATTATCACTTTATCTCAAAGAAAAACATGGAATTGAGGTTAAAATTGTAACCATAAACGAAGATGAAAAAATAGTAAAAAGATTTGATGAAAATTCAAAGATTTTTTATCTTTCTGAAATGTTAACTTATACATCTAGAAACTTTCATTTAGCATCACAAGTTGCTTATTTAGAGGCTAATGAAGTTATCAATAAAGTTATTAAAGATAATAATGTTGAATCAGAAGAAGTAGAACCCTTGCTTAAACTATCTTTACTAAATTATTATGCTGCTGCTTTTATGATGCCTTATAACGATTTTTTAAAGAGTGCTAAATTACATAAATATGATGTAGAAATTTTGATGCATCATTATGCTTGTAGTTTTGAACAAGTTACACATAGATTAACAAATCTTCAAAGACCCGGAAACGAAGGAGTGCCATTTCATTTTTTAAAAACAGATATTGCTGGAAATGTGTCAAAACGATTTTCTTTATCTGGTATTCATATACCAAGACATGGAGGTTCTTGTCCTAGATGGAATGTATATACTGCTTTTTTAAATCCTGGAAAAATTCATCCTCAAATATCTAAAATGCCAGATGGACGAGTGTATTTTTGTATCGCAAGAGCTTTTGAGAAAGGAATTGAAAAACATGGAATGCCTAAAAGCTTTGTTTCAATTGGTTTAGGTTGTGATATGAAATACGCAAAAGATTTAATATATTCTGAAGGAATTGATTTAAATAATAAAAAATTACAAATGCCAATTGGAGTTTCTTGTAGAATTTGCCCTAGAGTAGAATGTCAGCAAAGAGCTTTTCCTCCAATTGATAAAGAACTTAAATTAGATATAAAATATCGTGGCACCTCTCCCTACGTTACAATTTAGTTAAATTTTAACTAACATTTTACCTAAATTTTTACCATTCAGTAGATCTATAAATGCTTTTGGAGCATTTTCTATATTTTCATAAATTGTTTCTTTAAATTTTATTTTTCCTTCTGAAAGCCAATTTCGCATATCAGTTTCAAAAGGCTCTTTATCTTTTTCATGATCAAAAATTAAAAAACCTTTTATTGTTAATCTTTTTACTAATACGTGAGCCATATTTTTTAGGCCTGCAGGAGCAGAAGTTGAATTCATTTGAGATATTCTTCCACAAATAATAATTCTTCCAAAATTTTTCATTCGAAAAATTGCAGACTCTAAAAAATCACCCCCAACATTATCAAAGTATAAGTCAAATCCTTCAGGACAAATTTCTTTTAAGTGAAGAACAAGGTTATCAATTTTTTTATAATTAAATGCTACATCAACATTTAATTCATTTTTTAACCAATCAACTTTTTCATCTGATCCTGTACTAGCGTAAACTTTACATCCTAAATTTTTTGCAATTTGACAAACTGTTGATCCAACACTTCCACCTGCTGAAGATACAAGAATACTTTGTCCCTTTTGTATTTTTCCATGATTGAAAAGACCAATATATGCAGTCTGCCCTGTCATTCCTAAAGGTCCTAGATAAGTTTGCAATGGAAGATCAGAATTTTTGATTTTTTTTAAATCACTACTTTTGCAAATGAAGTTATCTCTCATGCCAAAATTACTGAACACAATATCTCCTTCTTGAAATTGTGAATCTTTTGATTTTTGGACTAAACCAATTGCATAACCCTCCATTTCCTCCCCTAGTAAAAAGGGTGGTTTATAATTTTTACGTTCTGTCATTCTTGCTCTCATATACGGATCAACTGATATCCACGAATTAAGAACATGAATATTATTTGTTTTATCTAACTCTAAAGCTTTAGATTTAATTTCAAAATCATCTTCTTTAGGTAAACCAGTTGGGATATAATTTTTTAAGGCTACATATTTTGAGATTATTGTCATAATTATAATTTATATTTTTTCTTTAATTCTAGCAAATCTATTAAGAAATTATCTCTTATGTTACTTAAATCTTTTATAGAATGATTATTTGATTGTTTTTTTGTTCCTTTGATGATTTTTTCTTTAAGTTTTTTTGATAATTTTGGAGACTTGAGTTTAGTCCATGGAAGTTTCAATGCTGGTCCAAATTGATCTAACATGTGTTTCATACCCATTTCCCCTCCAGCTAGATGAAATGTAAGAAAAGTTCCCATTAGAGCCCACCTCATACCAGGACCATAAGTAATCGCTTCATCCAAATCTTTTGTTGAAGCAAATCCATCATTTACAATATGTAATCCTTCTCTCCATAAAGCTTCTTGTAATCTATCAGATAAAAAGCCTGGCAATTCTTTTTCTACCAATAACGTTTTCATTTTAATTTTTTGATAAAATTTTTTTGCTTTATTGAGGTATAAATTTGTAGTTTTTTTCCCTTTTACAATTTCAACCAATGGGAGAATATATACAGGGTTAAAGGGATGAGCTATGATTAATCTTTTTGGATTAATACATTTCGATTGTAAATCTGATGGAAGTAAACCAGATGAGCTTGAAGCAATTATTGAATTTGAGGGTGAATATTTACTTATATTTTTTATAACATCTTTTTTTAAAGATAGTCTTTCAGGCACATTTTCCTGAATTAAATCTGCATTTTTCACTGCTTCCTCAATATTATCTACGATTTCCAAATTTTTGAAGTTGATTTTTGTATTATATAATTTTTTTATAATTAAGTTTGTTCTTATTATTTCATCTTTCAGAAAAGTTAATTGCTGAAAATTTTTATCAAATGCTTTAACTTTTATACCATTAGCTAGAAATCTAAGTATCCAGCCGGTACCAATTACACCAGTTCCAATGACAGCAATATTTTTCAAATTAAAAGTGTTTTTTTAGTTTTAATTTCTCTCTTGTCTGTTGCGGGGATATAATAGAAGCTCCCATATCTTCAACAATGCATCTTGCCTTTTCAACTAATTGTGCATTTGATGCAAAAACTCCTTTCTTTAAATAAAGATTGTCTTCCAGTCCTACACGAACATTTCCTCCTAAAATAACTGCTTGTGCAGCCATTGGCATTTGAGATCTTCCTATTCCAAATCCAGACCAAATGCCTTCAGAGGGTACCATTTCTGCCATTGCTTTCATTGCGCTCGTTGTTGCTGGTGACCCCCAAGGTATACCAAGGCATATTTGATAAAAAGGAGGTCCATCAATTAAACCTTCTTTATAAAGTTGGTTAGCAAACCATAAATGACCCATTTCAAAAGCTTCCATTTCTGGTTTCACTCCAAGCTCCTGCATTTTTTTTGCCGCAGTTCTTAGTTGTATTGGTGTATGAATAAATGTCATGTTTGTGTCACCAAAATTAAGTGATCCACAATCTAGAGTACAAATTTCAGGTAATAATTCTTCAACATGTTCTAATCTGCTTAATGCATCGATCATATCTGTATTTGCTCCCACCGGATTTAAAGGATCTTTACCCGTTCCGACTTCAAAATCACCACCCATACCTGTTGTAAAATTTAAAACTACATCAGTTTCAGAAGAGCGAATTCTATCTGCCACTTCTTTATAATAATTTAAATTTCTAGAAGGTTTGCCATCAGGTTCTCTTACATGTACATGAGCTATTGCTGCACCTGCTTTAGCGGCTTCAATTGAAGCATCAGCAATTTGTTTTGGTGTTATAGGTAATTCAGGATGTTTACCTGCTGTATCACCAGATCCTGTTACAGCACATGAAATTATTACTTCATTATTCATTATTTTAAACTACTATATTTTTTGAATTAATAAAGTAAAACAATGAAGATATATTTAAATTCAGGACGAGTTAAAAAGGAATGGACTGATTACAATGGTCATATGAATTTGGCATTTTATATCCATCTTTTTGATTCTGGATGGGAAGTTCTTTTACAAAAATTTAATATGGGTGAAACTTCTGCAAAAACAGAGAAGAAAACCACGTTTGCTGTAGAGTCACATACAACTTATGACAAAGAAGTGAAAGAGGGTGATGAAGTAGATATTAATTTATTATTTCTTGATAGGGATAAAAAAAGATTAATTTATAAATTAGAAATGACACATAAACTTGAAGGTTATAGAGCAGCAACAACAGAGGTTTGTTCTTTGTATGTTGATTTAAATGTTAGAAAAGTTGCTGAATTAGAATTAGAAAAGCAAAAAGATATTGATAAATTTATTCAAGAAAATAAAAATAACTTTGACCCAGGCAACCTAACACTAATCAACAAGCTAAAAAAATAATTATAAATTTCTATAAGGTGTTCTATTAAAAATTCTTTGAACCATTGGAACAAATTCTTTTAAAGGAATTGTATCATAATTTGGATCAAATGATGCTTGATCCCATCTTTCACAAAAATTTATAGTGTCTTTAAAGAATTCATGACCTTTGAATTTATCTCTAATATTTCTATCTTTTCCATAATAATGATTATAGTAGTAGGCCTGAAACAAACCGTGTTGTTCTACAATCCATCTTGTTTTTTCAGAAACAAAAGGTTTTAATACTGCAGCTGCAAGTTCAGAATGATTAAGAGGTGCAATTTCATCACCTATATCATGCAATAAAGAGGCTACCACCATTTCTTCAGAAGCTTCTTCACGTAAGGCTCTTGATGCAGTTTGAAGAGAATGTTCTAATCTAGATACCTTATAGCCACCTAAAGAGTTGTCTAAACTTTCTAGCACTCTTACTATTCGATCAGCTGTACCTTCAATAAATTTATCTTCAAAATTAGCAAGAAGTTCATAATCCTCTTTATCACCATGTTTCATTTCAGTGAATTTTACTTCATCTTTAGACATGAAATAATTATACATATTTTTAAATTTTATGAAACTAATTCCTGAATGGCATGAACACCAATATTGTTTGATTGCTTGGCCGTGTAATAAAGATCTTTATGGTAAAATTATTAATAAGGCTAGAGATGAAGTTGCAAATGTAATTAATGAAATTGCAAAAACTGAGCAGGTTATTGTTTTGTCAAATAAAGAAGATATTAATGAAATTCAAAATAAAACTGATCATAAAAATATAGATATTATAGAATGTAAATTAGATGATTCTTGGATGCGAGATATTGCACCAATTTTTTATAATGAAAATGAAAAATTAAAATCAATTAGCTTTGAATTTAATGGTTATGGAAAGTATCCAGATTATTTAAATGATAATAAAATATCAAAATTTATTTCAAGCTATTTAAATATCCCAACAACAACTTCTGACTTGGTCATTGAAGGAGGAGCAATAACTTATGATGATAAAAAAAATTTATTTAGCACTAAAAATGTAATATTTAATAAAAATAGAAAACAAAAACATAATAGTGAATATATTATTAAAGAATTAAAGCTCTTGTTTGACTTAAATTATATTTTTTTATTTGAAAATGGACTAATGGAGGATGATACAGATGGTCATGTAGATAATTTATTATCCCCGATAGGAAAAAATCAATATTTAATTGCTACAACTCACAAATTAGATCCTAATTATCAAATATTAGAAAAAAACAAAGCTGATCTTATTAAGTTTTTTAGAGATACTAATCAGACATTTGATTTAATTGAAGTTCCTTTACCTACAAGAAAAAAGATTAATAATAAGAATATTATTAGTTCATATATAAACTTCTATTTCAGTAAAAATAAAATTATCTTACCTAAATTCAATGTTAAGGAAGATAATGAGGTAAAATTAATTTTTGAAAAGTTATTCCCAAATCGAGAAATTATGATGTTGGAAACAGAAAATATAAATTATGGTGGTGGAAATATTCATTGTATAACAATGAATGTACCTAAAATATGAAAGTAAAAGTAGCAACATCACAATTCAAGGCTATTAAAGGAGACTTTGACGCTAATTTAAATAAAGCAATTAGTTTAGTTGAAAAAGCATCAAATGAAAATGTTGATATTTTACTTCTGCAAGAATTATTTCAAGATTATTATTTTTGTTCAACAAAAAATGATAAATTTTTTGATCTTGCAATTGATTTTCCTTCTAATCCAATGTTCGAAAAATTATCTAAGATTTGTAAAGATAAAAAGATTTCATTACCAATTAGTTTTTTTCAAAAAAATGAAAATAATTTTTTTAACTCACTAGTAATGATTAATTCTTTAGGTGAAATTAGTGAAGTTTATAATAAGTCCCACATTCCAGAAGGTCCAGGATATAATGAGAAGTATTATTTTGAAAAAGGTAATACTGGTTTTATGGTTTTTGATACCCCAAAAGCAAAGGTTGGTTGTGCAATTTGTTGGGATCAATGGTTTCCTGAATGTGCAAGAATATTAACGTTGAAAGGTGCAGATCTAATTTTTTATCCATCAGCAATTGGCTCTGAACCACACATGCCTGAATTAAATTCAAAAGATCATTGGATTAATACTATGATTGGCCATGCTGCTGCAAATCAGATTCCAATTATAACCTCGAATAGAATAGGGAAGGAGGTCGAAGCTGATATTGAATTAAATTTTTATGGTAATTCTTTTATACTGGATCATCTTGGAAATGTAATAAATCGTATGAATGATAAGGATGAGGGAATAATAACTGCAACTTTAGATTTGTTAATTTCAAGAGAATATAGAAAATTATGGGGTAACTTTCGAGACAGAAGGCCTGATCTATATAAAAAAATTCTCGATTTTTAATTTATTTTATTTAATGTAATTTTTATTTAGGAGGGGAATAATGCTTAAGTATTTTATATCTCTATTAGTTTTAATTTCTTTTTCAGCTCAGGCTAAAGAAGAATTATTTATTTACAATTGGTCTGACTATATTGCTGAAGATACAATTGAAAATTTCGAAAATGAATTTGGCATTGATGTAACTTATGATGTGTTTGATTCAAACGAAGTTCTTGAAGCTAAACTTTTAGCTGGTGGTTCAGGTTATGATATTGTGGTGCCTTCAGGCTCTTTTTTAGAAAATCAAATCAAGGCTGGAGTTTTTCAAAAACTTGATAAGGCTCAACTTTCAAACATTGGTAATTTAGATCCCGATGTACTAGCAAAAATTGATGCACATGATCCAGGAGGTCAATACTCGATAAATTATATGTATGGTACTACAGGTATTGGCTATAATACTGATAAAGTTGATGAAAATGATATTACAAGTTGGAGCATTTTGTTTGATCCAGCTATTGCATCAAAATATGCAGATTGTGGAATCGCAATGTTGGATGCTCCTACAGAGGTTATGGAAATCGCTTTAAAATACGTTGGAAAAGATCCTTATACAGAGGATGAGAAAGATTATGAGGTTGCTCTTGAAATGTTACAGCAAATAAGACCTTACATAAGATATTTTGATTCTTCTCAATATATCGATGATTTAGCAAATGGAGAGATCTGTTTAACTATGGGTTGGTCAGGTGACGTTTTTCTAGCTGCAGATGAAGCTGCAGATGGAGTAGAGGCTTGGTACTCAATTCCATCTGAAGGAACTGTAATATGGTTTGATATGATGGCTATTCCAGCTGATGCAAAAAATGTTGAGAATGCACACAAATTTATAAATTATATTTTAAGACCTCAAGTTGCTGCTGATATTACAAATTACGTTTGGTATTCAAATCCAAATAAAGCAGCCAATGAACTAGTTGATCCTGAAATTTTTGAAGATCCTGCTATTTATCCAGATGAAGCAACTTTAAGTATGCTTTTTGCTGATACTGCAGACTCTCCGAAAAAATCTAAATTATCAACTAAATATTTTAATAAGTTTAAAGCAAATTAAAAAATATACTTCATTTCAGCACTAATATATTAATATTAGTGCTGATTTAAGATGGATAATAATTTTCTTGTAATTGAAAATATTTCTAAATCCTTTGGAGATAACAAAGTTTTAGAAAATATTAATTTAAATATTTCAAAATCTGAATTTTTTGGTCTCTTAGGATCTTCGGGTTCAGGCAAAACTACATTACTAAGAATACTAGGTGGATTTGAGAAGCCAGATACAGGACGTGTAATACTCGACGGAATGGACATAACAAACCTTGAACCTTTTGATAGACCATTAAACTATATGTTTCAATCGTATGCTCTATTTCCTCACTTAAACGTATTTAATAATTTAGCTTTTGGAATAAAAGAAAATTTTACCCAAAAAGAAATTGAAATAAATGTAAGAAATATTGCTGAACTTTTATCTATTGAACATTTATTAAATAGAAGAATTAAGCAACTATCAGGCGGAGAGCAGCAAAGAGTTGCCCTTGGAAGGTGCTTAATAAAAAAACCTAAGTTATTATTATTAGATGAGCCTCTTGCAGCACTAGATAAAAAACTAAGATCAAAAACACAATTAGAGTTAACAACACTCCAAAAGAAATTAAAAATTACATTTGTTTTTGTCACCCATGATCAGGAAGAGGCAATGTCCTTATCTGATAGAATGGCAATAATGAAGAATGGTCTTATTTTGGAATGTTCTAGCCCTGAAGAGATTTATGAAAATCCTAAAAGTCTTTATACTGCCAATTTTATAGGCATTGCAAATATAATTGAGATTTACAAAAAAGATGAAAATTTTTATTCTGATGATTTAGGTATAAATTTTAAATTAAACAAAGAATTAAAAAATACAAAAACAAATATTTTACTAAGACCAGAGAAAATAAAAATACAATCAATCAATAATTTGAAAACAAGTTCATTTAATTCCTTTTGTGGAGAAATTTTAGAAAAATCATATTTGGGAAGCTTTACACGTTATGAAATTAAAATTAAAAATATGATAATTTCAGTTTTAGATCAGAATTTTAACTCCAACTCAAATTATAATTTCCCAAAAGGGGAGAAAGTCATTTGTAGTTGGGAAAGTGAATCAATTAAGGTTTTAGAGGATTAATTGAAAAATAAATTATTTGAAAAATATTTTGTTTTTAGTCCTTATTTTTGGCTTGTTCTATTTTTTTTTATACCATTAGCTATAATTTTTAAAATATCAATTTCGGTATCAGAATGGGGGATGCCTCCTTATCAAGATATTTTTCTTTTTGATAATGGATTTAAGATCAATACTACATTTGAAAACTATGTTTATATATTCAGTGATTATTACTACATTGGATCTTTTGTAAACTCTTTGATACTAGCTCTAATATCTACTTTTTTTTGTTTACTTATTGGGTTCCCATTAGCTTTTTATATTGCGACTTCAAATATCAGATTAAGAAATATTCTATTAGTTTTAGTAGTTATTCCATTTTGGTCATCATTTTTATTAAGAGTATATGCATGGAAAATAATTTTACAGAATAATGGAATTTTAAATGTAATACTTCTAAACCTAGGCATAACATCAGAACCACTTCAATTATTATACAACCAATATGCTGTCATCATGGGAATTGTATACACTTATTTACCTTTGATGATTTTACCACTCTATGGATACTTAAATAAATTTGACTTAAATTTAATTGAAGCATCAAAAGATTTAGGATTAAATCGTATTAAAACCTTTTTTAAAGTTATTCTTCCTTTGTCTCTTCCAGGAATTGTTGCTGGATCTTTATTAGTTTTTATACCTGTTGTTGGAGAATTTATTATACCTGAAATGTTAGGTGGTAGTGATAGATTGTATTATGGAAAAATATTATGGGAGGAATTCTTTGTTAATAGAAATTGGCCCGGTGCTAGTGCTTTAGCTTTTAGTGGAATTATTATTTTGGTTTTACCAATTGTTATTTTTCAAATACTTTATTCGCGTTGGAGTCAAAAAAATGAAATCTAGTTTAATCAAAAGTACAGTTATTTTTTTAGGTTTATTTTTTTTATATTTCCCAATTTTAGTTTTAATTTTTTACTCATTTAATGAAAATAAGAGAGTAATGGTTTGGAAAGGATTTTCTTTAAGATGGTACAATGAATTATTTAATAATGAACAAATAATTGAGGCATTTATTATTAGTATTAAAATTGCAGCTTTGTCTGCAACTTTTGCTACAATTTTAGGAGTTATGATTGGATATTCACTTGTAAGAATAAGAAAAATTCCTTTTAAATCATTTTATATTTTTCTTTCTTCAACACCTTTGGTTTTACCAGAATTAATTTTAGGTCTTTCAATGTTGCTTTTTTTTATAAGCTTAAATAATGTAATTGGATTTCCATCATCTAGAGGACAATTAACTATTTTTATATCGCACGTTACTTTTTGTATTGCATTTGTCGCAATTATTATTCAAGCAAGATTAACTGACTTTAACAAAAATATTGAGGAAGCTGCGATGGATCTAGGTTATAATTATACCAAGGTACTCTATAAGATAACTTTACCAATAATTTTGCCTTCTATTATTGCTGGTTGGTTATTAGCTTTTACAATTTCTTTAGATGATCTAGTTGTTGCGAGTTTTACTACTGGGCCTGGAGCTAACACATTGCCAATTGTAGTTTTTTCTAAAGTTAGATTAGGACTGAGTCCTGAAGTAAACGCATTATCAGCAATTTTAATGTTTGCTTTAATAATAATTGGTTTATTTTATTTTTATTTTAATAAAAAATTTAAACATTAAGTAATAAATATTCTCGCTCCCAAGAACTTATTACTGATAAATAAGCTTGATACTCAACTCTTCTTATCGCAGCAATTGACCTTACAAATTTTTCATTAAATATAGATTTTATATCTTCATCATTTTCAAAAAGAGTTAATGATTCATCCATATTTTTAGGTAGATTAGAATTTTTATCTTTAAATGCACTATCTTTGGTTTCTGGATTTGGATTTAAATTGTTTTTCATTCCTAAATATCCTGACGCTAAATTAGCAGCAAAAACTAGATATGGATTTGTATCAGATCCAGGAATTCGATTTTCAATACGTATATTCCTTTCCTCAATTGATGGAATTCTAAAACCACAACTTCTATTACCTATTCCCCATTTAACATTTTTAGGAGCACCCCAAGTTGCAAACAATCTTCTAAATGAATTTATATTTGGAGCGTATATTGGCATTAATAATGGAGTATATTTTTCCAATCCACCTAAATAATTTTTCATTTTTTTTGAAATTTTAGATGATTTATTAAAAAAAATATTTTTATTTTTTTCATTATATATCGATTGATGTATGTGCATTGCACTACCAGGTTGGTTCTCCATAGGTTTTGCCATAAATGTTGCATGAAGTTTATGTTTCAACGCCGACTGTCTTAGAGTTCGTTTAAATAAAAATACCTGGTCTGCTAGATCTAAAGGATCACCATGCTGAAAATTAATTTCCATCTGAGCTGAACCAGATTCATGGTTAATAGTATCAATTTCAATATTTTGTGCTTCACAATAATTATATACATCTTCAAAAAGATGATCAAATTCGTTAACAGCATCTATTCCTAAGGCTTGCTTACCTGTTTCTTGTCTGCCTGATTGACCCACTGGAACTTCAAGAGGATAATCTGAGTCAGCATTAGGTTTTACTAAATAAAATTCTAATTCTGGTGAAACAATTGGAGTTAATTTATCTTTTTTATAAAGTTTAAGAATATTTTTTAGAGCATTCCTACTAGAATTTATAACATCATCTCCATTAAGATTTATTGCATCGCAGATAATTTGTGCAGTAGGGTCGTCGTACCATGGCACTACTCTCATTGTATCAAAATCTGGTTTTAAAATTACATCAATGTCAGTTGGATTGTAAACACTTCTTGGTAAAGCACCAGCAGAGTCCTCAGTTGCATAATCTCCTGATATGGTTTGAATAAAAGTTGATTGTGGTAATCTGTGACTTTCATCTTCCAATCCTTTTAAAAATTTATTTGTCGGTAAAATTTTTCCCCTTGCTATACCTCCAAGATCTGGAACTAAACATTCAACTTCTGTAATAGATTTTTCCTGAAACCAATTTTGAAATTTTTCAATCATATTGAGACTGTTTGTTTACTAATTATTATTAAACCATTAAAGATAAGTTAATGTTTACTACAAAAAAAAGGACTTTTAATCAACATGATAATGAAAAAGAGAGTTTTTATAAATTTTCAGCACCTAATTTTTCTAATCAAAGTAAATTAAATGAGAATATTTCAACTGATGTATGTATTATTGGAGGTGGTTTAACAGGTATTTCTTCAGCATTAAATTTATCTAATCAAGGTTTATCAATAACTATTTTGGAAGCAAATAAAGTTGGATCTGGTGCTTCTGGTAGGAATGGTGGTCAACTAGGAATTGGAATGAGAAAAGATCAATTCTACTTAGAAAAAAAATTTGGTATTGAAAAAGCAAAATTTTTTTGGAAAGTTGGATTAGATGCTGTTTCAAATGTAGTTAATTTAATTGAAAAATACAAAATTGACTGTGCGCTTAGACAAGGTGTTCTTCATGTAGGCAACACAAAAAAAGATTATAAATATTTTCAAGATGAAATTGAGCATATGCAGAAGAATTATAATTATAATAATTATGAATACTTTGACCACAATTCAATAAGAGATGAAGTTAATAGTGACAGATATTTTTCTGGAATGCTTTTAGAGGATTCTTATCATTTAAACCCATTAAAACTGACATATGGTTTAGCAGAACAGTGTTTAGCGAATGGTATAAATATATATGAAAATTCTCCGGCTGATAAAATTGTTGATAATCAAAAAGAAGTTATAATTCACTCTGGAAAAAATATTATTAAAGCAAAGAAAGTAATTATTGGTTGCAATGGTTATCTTGACAATCTTTTAGGATCAAAGAGAAATTATTTTATGCCTATAAATAATTATATTATTGCAACAGAACCTCTCGGAAAAGATCTGGCAAGTAAATTAATCAAAAGAAATTGTGGCGTAATAGATTCTAGATTTATGATTGATTATTATAGATTTTCAGAAGACTACAGACTTCTTTTTGGAGGACCTGAAACAATTACATCTCATTTTGTAAAAGATGCAAAGAGTTTTGTCTCTAAACGAATGTATAAAGTTTTTCCTGAATTAAAAAAATTTAAAATTGAATTTTCTTGGGGAGGTACCTTGGCAATATCGATTAATAGATTGCCTATTTTTGGAACTATAATGAATCAAAAGTTATATTATGCTCATGCTTACTCTGGGCATGGGTTAGCTATGAGTATTATGGGAGGAAAAATGGTAGCTGAAAAAATTTTAAATAAATCAAATAATTTTGATATGTTTGAGCAAATTAATCATTTTAAAATTCCAGGTGGCAACATGTTTAGAAGACCATTGTATTCTTCAGCCATTATTTACTATAGGTTAATGGATTATTTAAATAGATTGTAATTACTTAATTGCTCTTCTTAATCTGTCATTTATAGTTTTGCCAAGCCCTTTATCAGGTATTTCTACTACAGCAATTTTTTTGCATCTACTTTGATCTAATTTATGAAGATAATGATAAAAATTTTTTGCTGCTTCATTTAAATTTTTTTTATTACTCAAATTTAAATTAATTATTTTAGACTTTAATTTATTATTGCCAAAATTTAATAAACCTTCATTTTTTAGTATTCTCTTAGCATTCATTCTTATTGGCTTTAAAGTTGAGTAATGTTTTTTTAAATTACCAGGAGAAATAGATGATTTCTTTTTAATTTTTACTTTTGCATATTTATTTAGCTCTTCAACAGTTATGCTGCCATATCTTAATACTTCAATTTTATTATTGTTATCAATTCTAACAACTGTGGACTCTAATCCATGAGAAGACTGTTTATCTTTTAAAACAAATATTTTTTTTACGAGAATAGGATCGATATCCATAATATTGGTTACGGAAGTTCTTTCTGATAGATTAGCACTAGGGGCTGCAATAGGTAGGTCAAATAAAGTAATTAATTTTTTAGCCAATTTATTACTGGGAATTCTGCAGCCAACTAAAGTTGAGTTGTTAGAGACTAATTTTGATATTTTAGAATTTTTCTTTTTTTGTAATATTATTGTCAAAGGACCAGGCCAGAATGTTGAACCTAATATTTTTTCAAATTTATTTAAAATAAAATATTTTTCTATTTGTTTAATACTTTTAAAGTGACAGATAATTGGATTACTTCGTGGTCTTTTTTTTACTTTAAAAATAGATTTTACAGCCTCATCATTTGTTGCATCTGCTCCAAGACCAAATACTGTTTCTGTGGGAAATATTACAAGTTCTCCACTGCTTAATAATTTTTTTGCAATATCTAACTTATTTTTTTTCATATTTTTTTATAAAATGTTTCCATCTATCTTTAAAATAGTTATTATCAATACTTGTATATGGGAAAAGTTATAGCATTTTCGAATCAAAAAGGTGGTTCAGGTAAATCGACTCTTTCAGCAAATTTATCAGTTTTGTGGAGCAATAGTGGTTACAAAGTAGCTGTTATAGATGCTGATGCACAAAAAAGTCTATCATATTGGCTTGAAGCAAGAAAATCTTATTATGGTGAAGATGATATTGGAATAACTCAATTAAATTTTGATATAAGGAATTTAATAGATGAAATTAAAGCAATAAAAAGAAAGTACGACTTTATAATAATTGATAGCCCTCCATCTATAACTTTTGAAACAATGCAGGTTGTAAAAGCTTCTGATAGAGTATTTGTTCCAGTACAACCAAGTCCAGTAGACTTAATGGCTACACTTCCTTTTTTAAAAATTGCAAAACAAGAAAGAAAAAATCCAATAATTATTCTTAATAGAGTGATGCCGAGAGCAAAATTAACTGACGCAATGATTTTGCGTTTAAGATATGCTGGTGCTAAAATTGCTCGCTCCCGACTGTCTAGCAAGGTATTATTTGCAGAAACATTCTCAGTTGGAAGGGGTGTGGTAGATATAAGTGTTACATCAGATGCTTCAAAAGAAATAATTAATGTTGGAAACGAAATTTTAAGAAATTTCTAACTTAATGTCTGATATCACAACTGTTATACTTGCTGCAGGCAATAGTACGAGATTTAAAGCAAGTAAATCGAAGCTTGTTTATCCATTATGCGGGTTACCAATTGTTTCACATATTTTTAATATTGCAAAAAAAATATCTGGTAAAAATATATTAGTTGTATCTAATGAAAAAAATAAAGAAGAATTAAAGTTAATATTAAATACCTCAAAGTTAGTTGTTCAAAAAAAACAAAAAGGAACCGCTGATGCAATTGAGCAAGTTAAAAAATATGTTAAATCAAAAAATATTTTAATTTTATTTGGTGATACACCTTTAGTTGAAGTTAAAGATATAAGAAAACTAGTAAGTAAATTTAAAAAAAGTAAAGCGAAAGCTTCGTTAATTGCATTTAATACTTTAGAGCCACATGGTTATGGTAGGTTATTATTAAATAACAACTACGTTGAAGAAATAATTGAGCAAATCAATTTAAAACCTGAACAAAAAAAAATCAATTTATGTAATTCTGGTATTTTGATAGCAAATACTAAATTATTATTTGATAATTTAAAAAATATTAAAGAAAATAAAATTAAAAAAGAAAGATATCTTCCTGATATATGCAAAATTTTTTCAAAAAAAAATATTCCTATCAATTATATTGAGTGCAATAAAGAAACAATGTTGGGCATAAATACATTGGATGATTTTAATGTTGTACAAAATATCTTGCAAAAAAAATACGTAAAAAATTTTATAAAAAATGGAGTCAATTTTTTAAAACCCAATACTTGTTATTTAAGCTATGACACCAAAATTGAACCTACTGTTACAATTGAAAGCAATGTTACAATAAAGGCAAAAACAATTATAAAAAAAGGCTCAATAATTAAAAGTAATTCATACTTAGAAGAGGTTACAATAGATGAAAATTCACATATTGGTCCAAGTGCTAGATTAAGACCAAAAACAAAAATCGGAAAAAAATCAAAGATTGGTAACTTTGTTGAAATAAAAAATTCTAAAATTGGAAATAATGTTTCTATTGCTCATCTTTCATATGTTGGAGATTCAGAAATAGGAAATAATGTGAATATAGGTGCTGGCACAATAACTTGTAACTATGATGGAAAGAAAAAACATAAAACGATAATAAAAGATAATGTATTTATAGGTTCAAACACATCACTAATTGCTCCAGTTGTAATTGAGTCTAAATCTAGAATTGGCGCAGGTAGTGTTATCACTAAAAATATTCCCAAAAATTCACTTGCTATTGAAAGATCAGCCTTAAAAATTCTAAGAAATAAAAGATCTAAATAATAACCCTTGTTTCAAGATATATTAGGGTTTATGAGCCTTTTCAAATTATGAGCGATAAATGGTCACCAAATAGTTGGAGAAATAAAAATGCTCTTCATATGCCTAACTATCAGAATGAAGATCATCTAAATAAAACTCTAAATGAAATTTCCAAATATCCACCTTTAGTTTTTGCTGGAGAAGCGAGACTATTAAAAAAGAAACTTGGAGAAGTTTCAAACGGAAATGCTTTTTTATTACAAGGTGGAGATTGTGCAGAAAGTTTTGCAGATTTTCATCCAGATAATATTAGAGATACATTTAAAGTTATTTTACAAATGGCTGTTGTATTAACGTTTGGCGCTTCTTGTCCAATTGTTAAAGTAGGAAGAATTGCTGGACAGTTTGCAAAGCCAAGATCATCTGCCACAGAAGTTATTAATGATTTAGAACTTGAGTCTTATAAAGGCGATATAATTAATGGGATAGACTTCAATCAAAAAGACAGAGATCCTAATCCAGATAGATTAATTCAGGCCTACAATCAGTCTGCATCTACACTTAATCTTTTAAGAGCTTTTTCTCAGGGCGGTTTTGCCAATTTAAATAAAATACATCAATGGAACCTAAATTTTGTTAAAGGTGAGAATGCTGCTAAATTTAGAGAGATATCTTCTAGAATTGACGAATGCTTATCTTTTATGGAGGCATGTGGAATAAATGGAAACAGTGTAAGACAATTAAATGAAACAGACTTCTTTACAAGTCATGAAGCTTTACTTCTTCAATATGAGGAAGCATTAACAAGAATAGATAGTACTTCAGGTAAGTGGTACGATGTTTCAGCTCACATGTTGTGGGTAGGTGACAGAACACGACAACTTGATGGAGCACATATTGAATTTTTAAGAGGTATTGAGAACCCTATAGGTATTAAAGTGGGTCCAAGCACAAAGACAGAAGAACTATTAAAGATATTAGATGTGTTGAATCCAAATAATGAAGCTGGAAAAATAACGCTGATATGTAGAATGGGTCATGAAAAAGTTAGTGGAATACTTCCAAAAATAATTAGATCAGTTAATTCAGCTGGTAAAAATGTTGTTTGGACTTGTGACCCCATGCATGGAAATACTATCAAATCTAACACGGGTTTTAAAACTAGGCCATTAAAAGATATAATTTCTGAAATTCAGCAATTTTTTCAAATTCACAGAAGCGAAGGAACATATCCAGGCGGCGTACATTTAGAAATGACTGGTCAAGATGTTACAGAATGTATGGGAGGTCTTCAAGAAATAACAGATGAAGATCTAAAAAATAGATATCATACATATTGTGATCCGAGACTAAATGCCTCGCAGTCTCTAGAATTGGCTTTTTTATTATCAGATTTTTTAAAAGAAGAAAAATTGTTCTCAAAGCAATCTTCAAATTTATAAATTTATATTTATATATAACCTATGAATTCAAAAGATAAGATCGTATACATTTCTAATTGGATTAAAGATTACGCTAAATCTATAAATAATCATCCAACTACCCTAGTAATAGGAGTGTCAGGAGGAGTGGACTCAGCTCTTACTAGCACCTTATGTGCTCAAACTGGTTTAAAAACTATAGCTGTTTCAATGCCTATTAAGCAAAATTCATCACAACATGATTTAAGTTTAAGACATTTAGAATTTTTAGAGCAAAATTACCCAAATGTAGAAACAAAAATAATCGAGCTAGATAATGTTTTTAAAACATTTCAAAATACGATGCAAAATTTTGATAGTGAGTTAGCTTTTGCAAATTCAAGATCTAGACTAAGAATGGTAACTCTATACCAAATAGCTCAAAGTAATAATGGTATAGTTGTTGGTACTGGAAATAAAGTTGAAGATTTTGGTGTTGGATTTTATACAAAATATGGTGATGGAGGTGTAGATATATCGCCAATAGCAGATTGTACTAAAACTGAGGTGTGGGAATTAGCTGAAGAAATTGGGGTTATAAAAGATATTATTAGCGCAGCACCGACAGATGGTTTATGGGATGATAGTAGAAATGATGAAAGTCAGCTTGGTCTTTCATATAAGCAATTAGAAGAAGCAATGGAAAATAAGTCTAGTGAATACTACAGTAGATACGAAGAAATTAGAAAACCAAATCTTCATAAGATGAAGCCTATTCCTGTTTGCGAAATTCCTAAAGAATAATATGAAGTGTAGGTTCGCTCCTAGCCCTACAGGAAAAATACATATCGGTAATGCTAGATCAGCAATTTTGAACTGGATTTTTTGTCAAAAAAATCAAGGTGAGTTTGTATTAAGAATTGATGATACTGATGCCAATAGGAGTTCTAAAGAATTTGAGAAAAGTATCAAAGATGATCTTAAATGGCTTGGATTAAATTGGAGTTACACTTTTAATCAGTCCTCTAGACAGCATATTTACAATGAGAAAATCCAAATTCTAAAACAAAAGAAAAGACTTTATCCATGTTTTGAAACAGAAGAGGAATTAGCTTTAAAGAAAAAATCTTTGTTATCATCTGGGAAACCACCTATTTATGATAGATCATCATTAAATCTAAGTGATGAAGAAGTAGAAAAAAAAATAGAATCTGGAATCCAACCCCATTGGAGATTCAAATTAGATCATGAAAATATTGGTTGGAAAGATATCATTAAAGGAGATGTTTCATTTGATGCAAAAAATTTGAATGATCCTGTTTTAATTAGAGCTGATGGAACATTGTTATACCATTTACCTTCAGTCATTGATGATATTGAAGAAAAAATTACGCATATTATTAGAGGGGAAGATCACATTGCTAATACTGCTTATCATATTCAAATTTTTAAGGCTCTTGAATCTTCTATTCCATCATTTGCTCATCATCCATTCTTAGTCGATGAAACTGGTAAGGGTTTTAGCAAAAGACTTGGCAGTCTTTCAATTGAAAATTTTAGAGACGAAGGATACGAAAATATATCTTTACTTAATTATTTTCTTTTTATTGGTTCGAGCAGTAATATTGATCCAATCAAAGATTTAAATGAAATAGTAAAAAAATTTGATATTCAAAACTTATCTAGATCTTCTGCTAAATTTTCAATTGAATCCTTAAGAAATCTTAATGAAAATACTATTAAATTATTTAGTTATAATGAGATTAGTCATAAGTTAAAAAACATAAAATCTAATTTTCAAAAAGAGAGTTTTTGGCGTTTTATTAAAAATAATATTTCATTTGTTAATCAAGCTAAAGAATGGGAAGAAGTAATTACAAAAATAAATAATGCTAAAGATTTAAATATTGATGATAGTTTTATTAATACGGCAGTTGATGAATTACCCGAGGGTCCTTTTGATGAAACAACATGGGATCATTGGACATCAAAAATTAACAAAAAAACTGGGCTTAAAGGAAAAGATTTATTTATGCCTTTGAGGTTAATTTTGACAGGAAAATCTCATGGACCCGAATTAAAATATCTACTACCATTATTTGATAGAGACGAAATCTTGCAAAAACTTGGAAAAATCTAGTAAATTTTAATTTATACTCTATTAGCGATCTAGTAATTATGGAAGATAAAGTATATTTATTCGATACCACACTTAGAGATGGTCAGCAAACAACAGGAGTTAATTTTTCTGTTAGTGATAAAATGAATATATCCCAACATCTTGATGATTTAGGAATAGATTACATTGAAGGTGGATGGCCTGGAGCAAATCCTACCGATAATGATTTTTTTTCTAGAAATACAAAATTTTCAAAAAGTAAATTGACTGCCTTTGGTATGACAAGAAGACCAGGTAGAAGTGCAGATAACGATCCAGGATTAAATGCACTTATTAATTCAAGCGCAAGTTGTGTTTGTATTGTAGGTAAATCATCATCATTTCACGTTAAAAACGCTTTAGAAATATCTGAAGATGAAAATTTAAAAATGATCAGTGATAGTATTCAATCAATAAAAAATAAAAACAAAGAGCCAATTTTTGATGCAGAACATTTTTTTGATGGCTTCAAAGAAAATAAAGAGTTTGCATTGAATTGTATTAAAGCAGCGTATGACGCTGGTGCAAGATGGGTTGTGCTTTGTGATACAAATGGGGGAACTCTTCCAGATGAAATTTACAATATTGTTTCAGAAGTAGTAAAAGTTATACCAGGTCAAAATGTTGGTATACATGCTCACAATGATACTGACAATGCAGTTGCAAATGCATTAGCAGCTATTAATGCTGGAGCAAGACAGATACAGGGAACAATTAATGGTTTAGGAGAAAGATGTGGAAATACTAATTTAATTTCCTTAATTCCATCTTTGGTTCTAAAAACAAAATATAAAACAAATATTTCAAAAGATAAGTTAAAAAATTTAATTCATATTTCTAGAACATTAAACGATATTCTAAACATGCCTTCAAGAAAAAATGCTCCATATGTTGGAGATCATGCTTTCTCTCATAAAGGTGGATTACATGCATCTGCCATAGAAAAAAATTCTTCAACTTATGAACATATTAAACCAGAAATTGTTGGTAATTCTAGAAACGTAGTAATTTCAAATCAGGCAGGAAGATCTAATATATTAAATCAATTAAATAAGATTAATATTGATCTACCTAAAAATGAAATCAACAATATCTTAGAGATTATCAAGGAAAAAGAATCAGAAGGATATTCATTTGATACTGCTTTAGCTAGTTTTGAACTATTAGTAAGACGTTATCTTGGTCATTTTGAGGATTTTTATAATTTAGAAAAATTTAGAGTCACAGATGAAAGAAGATGGAATGCTAAAGGTGAAATTGTTACTGAAGCAGAGGCTACGGTATTTTTAAAAGTTAAAGATTCAAATATGATGACAGTGGGTACTGGAAATGGTCCAGTAAATGCTATTGATAGTGCATTAAGAAAAGCCCTAATTGATTATTATCCTGATCTTAAAGATTTAAAGTTAACTGATTACAAAGTTATGATTCTTTCATCAGAAAAAGGTACTGGCGCTATTACAAGAGTTTTAATTGAATCATCTGATTCCACTAATACACATTGGACAACTATTGGCGTATCTCCAAATATTATTGATGCATCTTATAGCGCTATTTTTGATAGCATTACATTTAAGCTCTTAAATGATTTAAAGAATAAAAATTGACTCCAAAAAATCCAAGCATAATTTTAGTTAGACCCCAACTTCCTGAAAACATTGGAATGGTTGCTCGTGTTATGCACAACTTTGGTTTAAAAGATCTAATTATTGTTTCGCCAAGAGATAAATGGTTAAATAATAAATCAATAAATGCAGCAAAAAAAGCAACGAAAATTATTAAGAATATTAAAGTTTATGATGATTTAGAAATTGCACTTTCTAATTTTTCTTATGTTGTGGCCACAACGAATAGAAGAAGATATTTGGAAAAAAATTCTACTAACGATTTTAAATTCATTAAAAGAAAAATTATTGCTAATAAAAAAACAGCAATACTTTTTGGTCCTGAAAATTCAGGACTTTCAAATGAGGATTTGAGATTATCTGATATTATTTTTACTATTGAAACAAGTAGTAAAAGTAATTCATTAAATCTTTCTCATGCAGTTACTGTTTTAAGTCATAAATTATTTGAATTGAATAATTTAAAAATTACTAATTCTATTTCAATTCAAAAAGATAATATTAGTAAATATCAATTATCTAAATTCTTAAATTATGTGATTGAGAAACTTGAAAATAAAAAATTTTTTACTCCAAGTGAAAAAAAAGAAAGTATGAAAAATAATATTTATAGTATTTTCACAAAAATCCCTCTCACAAAGAAAGAATTGCAGACATTATGGGGAATTACTAAAAAACTTAATAAATAAGCCAAAAATTGAGTATATTAAATTTGACATAGTACTTTAAATCACTATATACCCCTCATAATAATGACAAAAAGACATAACGCTAAATACAAAATTGATAGAAGGTTAGGTGTTAACTTATGGGGGAGACCTAAAAGCCCTTTTAATAGAAGAAACTCAAAGCCTGGTCAGCATGGTGTTCAAGGACAAAGAAAGAAACTATCAGATTATGGAAATCAGTTATTTGCTAAGCAAAAACTTAAATTTTATTACGGTGATTTAACTGAAAGACAATTTAGGAATATTTTCAAAAAAGCTTCTAATATTAAAGGTGATACAAGTCAGATTTTAATTGAACTTTTAGAAAGAAGATTAGATGCTACAGTTTATAGAATGAAATTTGTACCTACAATTTTTTCTGCAAGACAGCTAGTTAATCATGGTCATGTAAAGGTCAATGGAAAAAGAGTGAACATTCCATCTTATAGTGTTAGCGACGGAGATGAAATCTCAATAAAAGATAAAAGTAAAGAAATTAACTTAATTGTAGAATCAGTTAGTTCTCAAGAAAGAGAAATTCCAGAATACTTAGAAGTTGATGTAAAAGAGTTGAAAGGTCGTTTTTTAAGAGCGCCTCTAATTCATGATGTTCCTTATCCTGTAACTATGGAACCTAATTTAGTTATTGAGTATTATTCAAGATAATTTCTTTTTTATAACTATCATAAATATAAATTATTATTCCTATCCAAATAATTATAAATGATATTAACTTAATTTGTAAAATTTCTTCATTAAGAATAAATACTGAAGTTATAAAATGAAATGTTGGTGCTAAGTAAAATAAAACTCCCGCTAGACCTAATTGAATAAATTTTAAGCCCAAATTAAAAAATAATAATGGAAAAATTGTTACAGCTCCTGTTAGAATTAAAAATAATGATGTCTTCAAATCAATACTAAAGATACTATTTTCATTTTGCCAAAATAAATAAACTAAGTAGGGGATAGATATTAAAGATATTATGAAAGTCTCATAAAGTAAACCAATTGAAGGATTAACATTAACTTGTTTTCTTAATAATCCATATATTGCCCATGAGGTTCCAATCCAAAATATTAGGAATGGAAATTGATTTAAATTAATAAATAAGAATAATATACCTAATAACATAAGACATACAGATGCAAATTTAGGCTTAGTAATTTTCTCATTTAAAAAAAAATAACCAAGAATAATACTGATCATTGGAGTAATAAAGTAACCCATTGATGCATCCTGAACTCTTTCTTGTCCTACAGAATAAATAAAACCTGCCCAGTTACCTGCAATAAGAAAAGCTGTAATTGTTAAAAGAAAAAGTTTTTTTTTAAATTTAAATATTTCTATAAAATCATTTATATTTGAAATTAAAATTAATAATAAAAATAAAAAAATAAATGACCAGAAACCTCTGTGAGCTACAACTTCAATAGTCTCAACGTGATTTAATTCATTAAAAAAAAGGGGTTGTGGAAGCCCCCAAAAAATTGCTGCAATACAGGAAAATATTACACCTTTAGAAAATTTATTATTTAACAAACTAGGACGGGTTTACGTCTATTCCATTTGTATTGAATAATTCTAGTAATTCACCACTTTCAAACATTTCAGTTATGATATCACAACCACCTATAAATTCTTTCTTAACATAAAGTTGTGGTATGGTTGGCCAATTAGAATATGTTTTAATACCTTCTCTCATTTCGTCACTCTCTAACACATTCACACTTCCAAATTTAACACCTACTTTATTTAATATTTCAACTACTCTTGCAGAAAATCCACACATTGGAAATACAGGGGTGCCCTTCATGAAAAGCATTACATCATTTGAGTTAATTTCATTTTCTATATTTTGGGATACATGGTCGTTATTATTCATTATTACTCCGATACAGTTTTTAGCTTAAGTGCGTGCAAATCACTACCCATTTTACCATTAAAAGCATCATAAACCATCTTATGTTGTTCTACTCTTGTTTTTCCAGAAAAGGATTTTGACGTCACTATAGCACTGTAATGATCGCCATCTCCTTGAAGATCTTCAATTTCAACAGTTGCATCTGGTATAGCTTCTTTAATAAATTGTTCAATTTGTTCAACAGTCATTGGCATACCTATAAAATAGTTCAGATATTAAAAAAAATAAAGACTATTTAATTTTATTTTTAAAAATCCATTCTATTTTCTTTAGATCGTTATCATCTTTAATGATTTTTTCGATTTCTTTTGAATTTAATTTTTTGTTTAATTCTTTATTTTTTTGTAAAACTTGAGAAAAATTCTTATTATTATTCCATGTTTCCATGGCACTTTCTTGAACAATTTTGTAGGCTTGTTGTCTTTTCAATCCTTTTTCAATTAGTTTTAACATAATATTGTGAGTTCTATGTAAACCTCCAAGCATATTCAAATTTTTTAACATATTTTTTGGATAGACTTTTAAATTCTTTATAATGCCATTTAAACGACTCAGTGCAAAATCAGTTGCAATTGTAATATCTGGTGTCGTAATTCTTTCAACACTAGAATGACTAATATCTCTCTCGTGCCAAAGTACAACATTTTCTAGTGAAGGTATTACACCACTTCTAATATAACGTGCGATACCTGTTAAGTTCTCACTTAATACTGGGTTACGTTTGTGAGGCATAGCAGAAGAACCCTTTTGCTTAGAAGAAAAACTTTCTTCAACTTCTAATACCTCTGTTTTTTGTAAATTTCGAATTTCCACTGCAAACCTCTCAATAGAAGATGCTAAAATTCCTAGTACTGAGAAAAAATACGCATGCCTATCTCTTGGAATTACTTGAGTTGATACATCTTCAGAATTTAGTTTAAGTTTTTTTGCTACATAATCTTGAACTCGTGGGTCTATAGAATTAAATGTTCCAACAGGTCCAGAAATAGCACAAACAGATATTTCGTTGATCGCCTGATCAAGTCTTTCTAAATTTCTTTTAAACTCAAAATAAAAGGAAGATAATTTTAATCCAAAAGTAATAGGTTCAGCATGTATCCCATGACTTCTTCCAATCATTAATGTGTCTTTATATTTTTTTGATTTGATTTTTAGACTTTGAATACACTCTACTAAACTTTTTCTTATTATTTCAGAGGTTTGCTTAAGTTGTACAGAAAATGAAGTATCAATAATATCACTGGAAGTTACACCAAAATGAAAATACTTTGACGAGTCGCCAATATATTTGCTTACATTATTAATATAAGCAACAACATCATGTTTTGTCTCTTTTTCAATTTTTTCTATTTCTTTAACATTGAATTTTGCTTTATTTCTTATTTCTTTTGCAGCTTTTTTAGGAATAACGCCGAGCATCGCTTGTTTTTCTGCAATCAAACACTCAATTTCTGTCCAAATTGTAAATTTATTTTCTAATGACCAGATCTTTTCAATTTTAGGTCTATTATATCTAGGTATCATTTTATCTACTTATACATCCTTTATTGGGAAAGCTGTATTATTTTTAGATAATGTAAATATTTCATTTCCTTCTTCTGTTATTCCAATTGTATGCTCGAATTGAGCAGATAAAGATTTATCTTTTGTTACAGCTGTCCATCCATCATTAAGTATTTTTGTTTGCCATCCACCTAAATTAATCATTGGTTCAATTGTTAAAAACATACCAGGCTCTAACATAGGTCCTTCGCCTGGTTCTCCAAAGTGTAAAACACTAGGTGGAGTATGAAATTCCTTTCCAATTCCATGACCACAAAAATCTCTTACTACAGAATAACCTTTTCCTTCAGCAAGTTTCTGAATTTTATTTCCAATATCACCAATATGCTTACCAGGTTTAGCTTCACTAATACCAATTAATAAAGATTCATAAGTTATTTTTAAAAATTCATAATTTTTTTTATTTGTCTTGCCTGCTACAAACATTCTGGAACTATCACCATGCCAACCATTTAGAATAACTGTTACATCTACATTTACTATATCACCATCAGATAGAATTTTTCTTTCAGAGGGAATTCCATGACAAACAACATGATTTACAGATGTACAAACTGATTTTGGGAAACCTTTATAATTTAAAGGAGCAGGTATTGCATTATTTTGAATAATTTGATCATGACATATGTCATTTATTTCTTGAGTACTTATTCCTGGAACAATCTTTTTACTTAAAGAATCTAGAACATCAGCAGCTAAAGAACCAGCCCCCCTCATGCCCTCAAAATCTTTTTTCGTATGTATTGGGATATTGTTGTTTCTCATTTAAAAAATAATTACTTACAATTAATAAATAATATATAGAAAATATCAATTAATCATATGAGTTCTTTTACTGCAGGAGTTATTGTTATTGGTGATGAAATACTTTCTGGCAGAACTCAAGATACAAACTCAAATTATATTGCAAAAAAATTATTAGAAGCTGGTATTAAGTTAGAAGAAGTTATTGTTATTCAGGATGAGAAAAAAACAATAATAGAAAATGTTTTAAAATATTGCTCAAAATATTCTTATGTTTTTACTACTGGAGGAATTGGACCAACTCATGATGATATAACTTCAGAAAGTATATCTGAAGCCTTTAATTTACAATATGAAACAAATAAAATGGCTTTTGAGATTCTTGAAAATTATTATCCAAAAGGTGAATTTAATGAAAGCAGGCAAAGAATGGCCAAAATGCCATTTGGTTCAGAGCTTATTTTAAATCCAATGACCGCTGCACCAGGATTTATTGTAAAAAATATTTATGTTTTACCTGGTGTGCCAGAAATAATGCAAGTTATGTTCGAGGAATTAATGAAAAAAATTAAAAAAGGTAAGCCAAAACTTGTTACAACAATTAATACTAATTTATACGAAAGTAAAATTGCAAAAAATTTAAAAAATATTCAAAACAATTATACAAATGCTTCAATCGGAAGTTACCCCTATTTTAATCTTGCAGCTAAAACAGGCGGTGTTAACATAGTTGTTTCATCATGGGAGATGACATCTATTCAACCAATAGTTGATGATATAACTAAGATGATTGAATTAAATGGTGGAAAAAGTTCTATAGTTTGATATTAGTCCAAAATCAGGCCTCGTGGTGGAATGGTAGACACAAAGGACTTAAAATCCTTGCCCTTTTGGGAGTGCCGGTTCAAGTCCGGCCGAGGCTACCAATCATTAAATTATGTTTGCTTTTATTACTATTGGAACAAATAATTTAAAAAAATCATCTGCATTTTATAGTAAAATTTTAAAACCTCTAAAAATTAAAAAAGTATTATCTCATCATCGTTATTTTGGTTATGCTAAAAAAGAAACACCTAAAAAAATAGAATTATACTTGATTAGACCTCATAACAAAAAAAAAGCAACCATAGGAAATGGTACAATGATTACTTTTAAAGCTAATTCTAAAAAAACTGTTAATGAATTTTATAAAATTGGAATTAGTCTTGGAGCAAAAGATGAAGGAATACCTGGCCCCAGACATGGTAAAGATTATTATGCATATTTAAGGGATTTAGATGGTAACAAGATTTGTATTTTTAAAAAAATTTGATCTTAAAAATTAAATTGTTCATTCAAAATTTTATCTTCAATAGAGTGTTTACTATCGAATAATACAGTGCATTTGTTTTCATCTGAAGATACAATATTGACTCTACTAATATCTCTAAACTCAACATTGTCTGCAGTTACGCTAGATGAGCGCTCATCATAATTTAAAACTTCAAAATCAATTTTACTAATTTCTGATAAAAGAGCACCTCTCCATCTCCTTGGTCTAAAGGCGCTGATTGGAGTTAATGCAAGTATATTTGAGTCTAAAGGTAGAATACTACCATGTGCGGATAGATTATAAGCTGTACTTCCAGCTGATGTAGATAACAAAACGCCATCACATATCAATTCTTCCATTTTTACTTTCTCATTTATTTTGATTTTAATTTTTGATGCCAAATGAGTCTGCCTCATAAGAGAAACTTCATTATATGCATATGCCTCAAAGATTTCATTATTAACATTTTGTGCCGTCATTTTTAATGGTTTAAAAGTAGATTTTTTAGCATTGGTAATCATGTCATTTAAATTTTCATTACTAAGATTATTCATTAAAAAGCCAATTGAACCAAAGTTTATTCCAAAAAATGGTTTGTTTAGTTTATTAAAATTATGAAGTGATTTTAAAAGTAATCCATCTCCTCCAATTGGAATAATGTAATCGGCATCTTCTACAGAATTTTGTCCAAATAATTCTATTAGTTTTTTTTCTGTATTTTTTGCCTCAGGATTGTTTGATGATAAAAAATGAAATTTCATTATCCACCTGTTACGTTCATATGTCTTTTCATATATTTATTAATTTTTTCTCCAATCATAAAATCATGTTGTTTTGGTTTAATATTAAGTGCAAACTTAATTTTTTCTTTTATAAAATCATCACTATAATCTTCTCTCATTATTTCTCTAAAATCAACAAAGTCATTCTGACCAAGGCACATGTAAAGTTTACCAGTGCTCGATATTCTTACTCTATTGCAAGAGGCACAAAAATTATTTGTTAAAGGACTTATAAACCCAATTTTATTAGAAACTAAATCACTAGTATAAAATCTTGCTGGACCTCCAGTACTATAATGAATTTTAGAAAAATTATATATTTTGTCTAGTTTTGAAAAAGTATCAGATAATGAGATAAACTGATATTCTCTTGATATATCTGTTTCTTCCATTGGCATTACTTCGATAAATGTAAGATCAATTTTTTTATTACTAGTCCAATATATTAATTCTTCAATTTCATTTTCATTAAAATCTTTAATTACTACAGTATTAATTTTAATTTTTATGTTGTTATCAAGTGCTTCATTAATTCCATCAAAAACTTTTTCAATATTTCCAAATCTTGTTATTTTATTATATTTTTCAGGATTAATTGTATCTAGAGAAACATTAATTCTATTAATACCATTTAGCTTCAGTAGTTTTGCATATTTTTTTAATAATGTACCATTTGTTGTCAGTGTTATTTCCTTTAGATTTGTTTTTTCTTTTTTGGTATTAAGTTTTTCAATTAATTTTATAATATCATTTCTTACTAAAGGCTCACCCCCAGTTAATCTAATTTTTTCAACTCCGAGTTCTATAAAGTTGTCACATAGTCTTTCAATTTCTTCTAATGTGAGTATGTCTTTTCGTGGGAGAAATTGCATTTTTTCTTTCATACAATAAACACATCTCAAATCACATCTATCTGTAACAGATACTCTTAGATAATTTACTTTTCTTAAATACTGGTCAATTAGTTGCATTTATATTAATTATTTTTAATTCAACTTCTTTAGGGTTAATAGTTTTTTTTCCAACATTTTCAAAATTTATTGTAACTATATCGTTAATACATGATTGAACTTGACCAATTCCCCATTCTTTTTCTTTACTGACATTTACAACAAAAGTACCTGGTGTAAGATCACCTATATAAAAATCTGACATTTAAAATAAAATTAACTAATTCTTTTTTCTGCTTTTTCATGCATTTCTTGAGCTTCTAAACTCAATGTTGCAACTGGTCTTGCTTCTAATCTTTTGATACTAATTGGATCACCTGTTTCATCGCAATAACCATATGATCCATCTTCAATTCTTTGAAGGGCGGCATCAATTTTATTAATTAGCTTTCTTTCTCTATCTCTAGTTCTAAGTTCGAAAGATCTATCTATTTCTTCAGATGCTCTATCAGTTATGTCCGGTTTTGCTTCATTCTCATTCTGAAGATTATTTAAAGTTTGAGATGACTCCTTGAGTAAATCTTTTTTCCAACTTACTAGTTTTTGCCTAAAATATTCTTTCATTTTGGCATTCATGAATTTTTCTTTCTGAGTTGGTTTATAATTTTTAGGTAATTTAGTCATAATTTTAAAACGCTGCTGATTTATCAAATGATTTTATTTATTCAAGCAATATTGAAATTTTATTAATTATAAATAATTCATATTTTTCAATATTTTAATTAAATTTTCATAAAAGAACAAAAATAGAACTTTTAAAATTAGAACAAAACGTGTACAAGTAAACATGATTTGCAAGAATCTTAATAAAAACATAGGAAATTAATGGAGAAATGTAATGTCTCAAGCTAAATTAAAAGTAGTAAATAACGAAAATTCAATGGATAAAGAAAATAGAAGTAAATCTCTAGAAGCTGCTGTCAGCCTAATAGAGAAAAATTATGGAAAAGGCTCAATAATGAAATTGGGCTCTAAAACAAACGTAGATATTGAAGCAATATCTACAGGTTCATTAGGGCTTGATATTGCCCTTGGTATTGGTGGAGTTCCAAAGGGTAGAATTATTGAAATTTATGGACCTGAAAGTTCTGGTAAAACTACTTTAGCTACTCATATTGTTGCTGAGTCACAAAAACAAGGCGGTAATTGCGCATTTATAGATGCAGAGCATGCTCTAGATCCAGCATATGCAAAAAAATTAGGTGTAAATTTAGAAGAATTATTAATTTCCCAGCCTGATACAGGTGAGCAGGGTTTAGAAATTGCTGATTCTTTAATTAAATCTGGGGGTATTGATGTGCTAATTATTGACTCAGTTGCGGCACTTGTCCCAAGAGCTGAACTAGAAGGCGATATGGGAGATTCATTACCTGGTTTACAAGCTAGATTGATGAGTCAGGCTTTAAGAAAACTCACAAGCTCTATCGCTCAATCAAACACTCTAGTTGTATTCATAAATCAACTTAGAATGAAAATTGGCGTTATGTTTGGTAGTCCTGAGACAACTACAGGCGGTAATGCTTTAAAGTTTTATTCTTCTGTAAGAATGGACATTAGAAGAATTGGTGCAATTAAAGATAAAGATGAAATCATTGGAAATCAAACTAGAGTAAAAATAGTTAAAAATAAAGTTGCACCTCCATTCAAAGTTGTTGAATTTGATATAATGTACGGAGAGGGTATATCTAAATTAGGTGAATTAGTTGATTTAGGTGTCAAAGCAGAAATTATTGATAAATCTGGATCATGGTTTGCTTACAAAAATACTAAAATAGGACAAGGTAGAGAAAACGTTAAAAACTTTCTTAACGACAATCCAACTATAGCTAAAGAAATTGAAAATCAAATTCTACAAAATGCTGGAATAGTTGAAAAAGCTATGATGGAAGGAAAAGTAGAGAATAAAGAAAAAGAAAAAGAAGCTAAAGAAGCTGAAGAAATAAAAGAATAGTAAATATTATTTTTGTTTGGCGCCTATTTCAAAATAGGCGCTTTTTTATTTAGACAATAGAGTTTTCAAGTTATAATACCTTTTCATGAATTCAAATCAGATTAGGTCAACATTTCTCAATTATTTTAAAAAAAATGGACATGAGGTTATTCATTCTAGCTCTTTAGTGCCAGATAATGATTCTACTTTAATGTTTGCTAACTCTGGAATGGTACAATTTAAAAATATTTTTACAGGTAAAGAAATAAGAGAATATAATAGAGCAACTACTGCTCAGAAATGTGTAAGAGCAGGCGGAAAGCACAATGATTTAGAAAATGTAGGATACACCACAAGACACCATACTTTTTTTGAAATGTTAGGAAATTTCTCTTTTGGAGATTATTTTAAAGAGTTGGCCATAGAACTAGCATGGAATCTAATTACTAAAGAATACGCAATAAATAAAGATAGACTATTAGTAACTGTTTATTCTGATGATCAGGAAGCTTTTGATTTATGGAAAAAAATAGCTGGATTGTCTGAAAATAAAATTATTAAAATAAGTACTTCAGATAATTTTTGGTCAATGGGTGAAACTGGTCCTTGCGGTCCATGTTCTGAAATATTTTATGATCACGGTGATAAATACGAAGGAGGCCCTCCAGGTTCTCCAAACGAAGATGGTGATAGATTTATAGAAATATGGAATTTAGTATTTATGCAATATGAGCAAATATCTAAATCTGAGAGAATAAATCTACCAAAACCCTCCATTGATACTGGAATGGGATTAGAGAGAATGACAGCTCTTCTAGATGGTTCTAATGATAATTATTCAACAGATTTATTTCAACCAATTATAAATGAATCAACAAAACTATGTGGTGTTGAAAGTTCAATAACAAATCCTAGTCACAGAGTAATTGCAGATCACTTAAAATCCTCCTCTTTTTTAATTGCCGATGGAGTAATGCCTTCAAATGAAGGTAGAGGATACGTCTTACGAAGAATAATGAGAAGGGGAATGCGACACGCACATTCTTTAGGTAATAAAGAGCCTGTATTTCATAAGTTATTTCCTATTTTTTTAGATGGAATTAAAAATTCATATCCTGAATTAGATAGAGCAAAAGATCTGATCACTAATACATTAATGAATGAAGAAACTAAATTCAAGGAAACTGTTGAAAAAGGAATTAAAATTTTAGATGAGGAAATTTCTAACTCAAAAAATATATTTAATGGAGAAGTAGCATTTAAATTATACGACACCTATGGATTTCCCTTAGATTTAACACAAGATTATTTGAAAAGTAAAAATATTGAAGTCGATATAAAAACATTTGAACAAAAAATGTTAGATCAAAAGGAAAGAGCAAGACAAAGTTGGAAAGGTACAGGAGACATCGAGGATGAAGGCATTTGGTTTGAAATAACTTCTAAAATAGATCCAACAGAATTTTTAGGATATTCTGATATGGAAGCTGATTGTAAAATAATTTCAATCATATCAGAAAGTAAGTCAGTAGATAAAATTAAAAAAGATCAAGAAGCAATTATAATATTAAATCAAACACCTTTTTATGGAGAAAGTGGTGGTCAGGTGGGAGATCATGGTTTTTTTGAAAATGATAGCTTTAAGTTTGAAGTTATGAATACTACAAAAATATTTGGAAATTATTTTCTTCACAAAGGTAAAGTAATTAGTGGTGAATGCGAAATTGAAGATACTATTAAAGCAAGAATTAATACATTGAATAGAGATTTTATTAAATATAATCATTCTTCAACTCATTTATTACATGCTGCTCTTAGAAAAATACTGGGCAAGCATGTCACGCAGAAGGGCTCACTTGTAAATTCAGAAAAACTTAGATTTGATTTTAGTCATAATAATCCAATTGAAAAAGATCAACTCATGAATATTGAAGAAATTGTAAATGATCAAATTCAAAAAAATGGAATTGTTGAAATTAAAATTGTGGATCAAAAAAAAGCTATTGAAGAAGGTGCGATGGCATTGTTTGGAGAAAAATATAGCGATGAAGTAAGAGTAGTAACAATGGGTCAAGAAAATGAATCATTCTTTTCAAAAGAATTATGCGGAGGAACTCATGTGTTTAAATTAGGGGAAATAAGTAAATTTAAAATAACAAATCAATCTAGTGTTGCGTCTGGAATAAGAAGAATAGAGGCTGTATCTAATGTTGCAGTGGATAAATATATTAAAGAAATAGAAAGAAATTTATTAGAAAAAAATAAAAACCAAGATAATCAAATTGAAGATTTGAAGAATAAAATTAAAAAGATTAATGCTGATTATAATTTTAAAAATCAATCTGAAGACAAAGATTTGTTAATTAAAGAATTAATTCAGATACACGAAAAATTAAAACAAAATATATCTATATCAAAAAATATTGATAATATTGTTGTGAAAAAAATCAAAGAATTAAATTTCATATACTTGATTGCTGAAGACTACCCTAATAAATCTTTGAAAACATTTATTGATGAGCAAAAAAAACAATATAACAAAAATAGTGTTTCGTTAATAATTTCAAATAATAATAACAAACTATCTATAGTGCTAGGAGTTACTGAAGATATTATAGACCTTTTTGATGCTTCAAAAGAAATAAGAGAAATTTCGATTATTCTAGGTGGCAAGGGTGGGGGTGGTAGAAAAGATCTTGCTCAAGGAGGAGGATCAGATGTTAGTCAAATTAATGAAAGTATAAAATACGTAGAAGATAAATTAAACTCTATTAGTTAATTTGAAAATTATTTTTTATTGCGCTTAAAAAATCTTGAGTGTTTAACCATTTCTGATCTTTGTTAATTAATATTGCTAGATCTTTTGTCATTTCACCACTTTCTACAGTTTTGATACACGTTTCTTCTAATTTTTTAGCAAAATTTATTAATTCATTATTACCATCAAATTCTCCTCTAAAACTTAAACCTCTTGTCCAAGCAAAGATTGATGCAATAGGATTAGTTGAAGTTTCTAAACCTTTCTGATGATTTCTATAATGTCTTGTAACAGTTCCATGTGCTGCTTCAGCTTCTACAGTTTTACCATCTGGGGTCATTAACACACTTGTCATTAAACCTAACGATCCAAATCCTTGAGCAACAGAATCTGATTGAACATCTCCATCATAATTTTTACAAGCCCAAATAAAATTACCTTCCCATTTTAAAGCTGAGGCCACCATATCATCGATTAATCTATGCTCATAAACTATGTCTTTTCCTTTAAACTTATTTTTAAATTCAGTATCAAACACATCCTGAAATAAATCTTTAAATCTTCCATCGTAGACTTTTAAAATAGTATTTTTAGTAGAAAGGTAAACTGGCCAACCAAGGTTAAGTCCATAATTAAAACAAGCTCTAGCAAAGTCTTTAATTGAATTATCTAAATTATACATTGATAGGGCCACACCAGGTTTTTCAAATTCATATACATCTTTTGTAAATCCTTCAGATCCATCTTTAGGTTCAAAAACCATTTTAAGAGTTCCTGGTTTATTAATTAATGTGTCAGTCGCTCTATATTGATCACCAAAGGCATGTCTAGCAACTACAATTGGATGATTCCAGTTTGTAATTATTCTTGGAACATTTTTGCATATAATTGGCTGTCTAAATATTGTTCCTCCCAGTATATTTCTTATTGTTCCATTGGGAGAACGCCACATTTGTTTTAATTTGAATTCCTCTACTCGATTTTCATCAGGAGTAATTGTTGCACATTTTATTCCTACACCATATTTTTTCACCGCCTCGGCAGCATCTATTGTGATTTGATCATTTGTCTCATCTCTTTTAATCACTCCAAGATCAAAATATTTGATATCTATATCAATATAGGGCAAAATTAATTGTTCTTTGATGTACTCCCAGATGATTCTGGTCATTTCATCTCCATCCATTTCAACTACAGGGTTTTTAACTTTTATTTTTGCCATTTAATTAATATATTTTTTAATTGATCAACCGTATCTATAATGTGAAAACTGTTTTGTAAATTTTTATTTGAAAAATTTTCATCTTCAAAAAATTTAAATTGCTGAAATAGATTATCCCAGAAATTATTTTTATTAAAAAATATTATTGGCTTATTATGAATCCCCATTACTTTCCAAGATACAACTTCTACTATTTCTTCTAAAGTACCTGTTCCTCCTGGTAATGCTAAATACGCATCACCTAACTCAAATAGTAACTTTTTTCTTTCAGACATATTATCCACTATTTTTAATTCATCTATATTTTCAAAAATTATTTCTCTCTCAGATAAAAAATATGGAATAACTCCCGTAACTATATTTTTATATTTTTTTGCTGTCTTAGCAACCACACCCATAATACCAACTTTTGCGCCACCGTAGACAATATTTATTTTAAATGATGATATTAATTTGCTAATTTCTTCTGCATCTTGATAATATTTATTACTTAATTTATCTGAAGATGAGCAATAGACAGTAATAGATTTAATAGTCATAAATTTAATGTTTATTAGAAAAAATTTAACTAGAAATTTTATTCTTATACCAATTCTTAATGTTTTCTCTAAACATTAATGCTGATGGTGTTACAACTAATGTGAGAAATGTCGCAAAAAGTAGTCCAAATACTATAGCTGTTGATAATTGAACCCACCACTGGGTATCTGGCGAACCTCTGGTTATTTCTCTAGATATGAAGTCAACATTTGTCATTGTAACCATTGGTAATAATCCTAGTACTGTTGTAGTTGTTGTAAGTAAAACTGGTCTTAGTCTCTGTGCCCCTGTTTTGATAATGGCTTCTCTAATACTAGATGTTTTAGTCTTTAAAAAATCAAATGTATCAATCAATATAATATTATTATTTACAACTATTCCAGCAAGAGCAATTACTCCAACTCCTGACATAACAATACCAAATGGCTGTGCTGTTACCATTAGACCTATAAAAACACCAGCTGTCGACATTACTACTGCAAAAAGAATTAAGAATGCACTATAAAAACTATTAAACTGCAATAGAAGTATCATTAGCATTAAAAATAAAGCTACACCAAAAGCTCCTGTTAAAAATTCTTGAGCTTCTTTTTGATCTTCATTTTCTCCAATAAGTTCAGCCCTTACTTTGTTATCTAATTCATAACGAGGTAAATCTAAAGTTCTTCCTCTCCAAGACGGAGCAGTATCTGAAATTCCTAATACGTACTCAAGTTCTTTTACTTTTCCGTCAGGATAAGTTCCAGGCTCTACATCTGCCTGAATATTTATAGCATTTTTTGAATCTACTCTAATTATATTTCCTGTTCTGCTATTTGGAACAATTTCTACAAAATTGGATATAGGAACTAAACCATTTGAAGTAGTCACTCTTAAGTTATCAATTCTATCCAATGTTCTTCCTTCGTTTGGATAACGAAGATAAAGTGGTATACTTTCATTACTATCATCAGGTCTATATTCACCAAGTTTAAGACCGTTTGTTGCAAGTTTAATTACATTACCAATTGATGTAATGTTAGCTCCAAACTTAGAAGCTTGTTTTCTATCTACATTAATTTCCCATTCTATCCCAGGTGCTGGTAAATTATCTTCTACATTCATTAACTTTGGATAACTATCCATGAATTTTTTAAGCTTAATTCCTTCAGCTATTAAAAGTTGCTTATTATCACTGGTTAATTTAATGTTAATTGGTTTACCTTCACCAGGACCACCTTGTTGTTCTCTTGACTCTACTTTAATCCCATTGATGCTTTTTGTAGCTTCCAAAATTTCTGCAAGAATTACTTTTGATTTTCTTCTTTTATCCCAATCTGTATATTCCAAACTTATTGATCCGATGAAGTCTTCTGATGCCTCTGATTGTTCACTTACATTTCCACTTAAAGAATAAATATTTTTAAATTCTTGTCTCTCCGATTGAAGCTTTAAAATAATATTCTCAACTCTTGATACATAATCTTTTTTTTCTTCAACTGAGAGATTACCTCTTGCAAAGACTACGATTTTTGCAAGATCTGGCTCAACATCTGGGAAAAATTCTACACCTTCTCCAACTTTAGTATAGGTGTAGTTTACAGCAACTAATATTACTAAAGCACTAATCATCACCTTTAAAGGATGAAATAATAAGAAGTTTAATACTTTTGCATAAAATCCAACAAAACCAGTTACGTTTAAAACAGGTTCATTTGATTCTGAAGATAAGATTTTTGCATTTTTAGAAACTAATTTATCTGTAGAATTTACATTTTCTGAAATTTTATAAACTCTTGGTATAATTCTTATAAATACAAATATAAATAAAGCGAAGCTCAATAAATATTTTCCAATTGTTATAAATAAACTAAATCTTTCAAGATTTAATAATCCAAATCCATAAGATAATAGATTGTAAAAAATTAATGATATTAGTAATGGTACAATAAATTGGAGAAGTATTCTTGAAACAGTATTTAAAATAGATCCTAAAACTGGGACAAACAGTAGTGCCATAAACAAAGAAGAAATAAGAACACATATAAGTGTTATTGGTAAATATTTCATAAATTCACCAGCTATACCAGGCCAGAATATTAAAGGTAGAAAGGCTGCCAGGGTAGTTGCAGTCGAAGATATAATTGGTAGTGACATTTTTTTTGATGCATTTGCGAAAGCATCTTTTACACCAAGTCCTTCTTTCATTTTTCTATCTGCATATTCAACAACAACAATTGCTCCATCGACTAATAGTCCTACAGATAAAATTAGAGCAAATAATACAACTATATTAATAGTAAAACCCATTACAGAAAGAGCTAATAAACCTGATAAAAACGATCCTGGAATAGATACACCAACTAATAAACCAGACCTAACTCCTAATGCTCCTAAAATAATAATTAAAACAAGGATTATAGCTGCTATGACATTGTTTTCCAGACTATTTAACATAGTTTTAATTCCTTTTGATTGATCATTGCCAAAAGAAATTTCAACATTTTCAGGAAAACTTTTAGCAGTAATTGCAGTTATTCTTTTTACTTCTTCAATAGTATTAATAATATTTTCACCAATTCTTTTAGAAACATCAATAGTTATTGAATTAGATCCATTTACATTTGCATAAGATTGCCTATCTTCAAATGTTCTTTTAACTTCAGCAATATCCCTGAAAGTAATAACTGAATCTCCGTTAGTTTTAACAGGAGTATTTAATACATCTTCAATAGTTTCGTATAAACCTGGAACTTTAATATCAAAACTTCCGTCACCAGTGTCTTGACCACCAGCAGATACCATTTTATTATTTTCTCTAACAATATTAATAAGACTCTCAAGATTGATACCATAGCTATCAACTGCAGTTGGATTAATTAGTATGTCAACTTGTTCATTTCTTTTACCGCCTATTTTAGCTTCTAAAACACTAGGAATTGTTTCTATATCATCTTGCAAAATATCAGCTAAATCTTGAAGTGTTCTATTAGGCACATCTCCACTTAAAGATATAGAAAGGATAGGAAACGTACTTATATTTACTTCGTTAACTGTTGGTTCATCTGCTTCACTAGGTAGATCACCCTTGGCTCTATCAACTTTATCCCTGATATCAACCATAGCTTGATCAGAGTCAAAACCAGCATCAAATTCTAATAAAACATTGCCTCCGCCTGAATAAGCTGTTGATCTTACTTCTCTTACTCCTTCAACAGTTTTAACTTCGTCTTCAATTGGTTTAACTAAAAGCCTTTCAGAGTCTTGTGCAGAAATACCATTTTGACTTAGTGAAATATAAACTATTGGTATGCTTACATCAGGAGATGATTCTTTAGGCATTGTGATATAAGTAGATGCGCCTGAAAAAATTATAAAAATAAGTATTCCCATGAAAACTCGGGAATGGCTAATTGCATAGTCTATAATATTTATTTTCATTTAGATTAGTTTATTGTTTCACCAATACTAATATATTCTTGACCACTTACAATTAAATTTACTTTCTCGGGTAATCCAGAAACCCACATGCCGTCTATTGTATCCTTAATTGTTTTGGTTGGATAGAATGTAACCTTATTATCATTATCTACAGCTTTAACACCTACGGTCCCATCGTCTAATAAAGTTAGTATAGAAGGTGGTATTTTGTGAGCTTTAAGTTCTGAACCTTTGATAATAATTTTAGTTGTTATTCCACTTTTATAAGAGAGATCTTTGTTATCAGCTTCAATCGTAATTTCGAATGTTCTTGTACTAGTTTCGGCTGATGGAGAAATAAAAGATATTATTCCATTTTTTTTAATACCATTACTATCTTCAATTAAAGCTTTAGTACCAACACTCACTTTATTTACATCAAATTCAGATAAATAACCTTCAATCTTGATAGGGTCTAAATCAATTATAGTAAATAGGGGAGTACCAATTGAGATAAATTCAGTTTCCTCAACCATCTTTTCTGAAATAATTCCATCAAATGGTGCCTTGATAGTAGTTTTTTCTATATCTAGTTTTATGTTCTTTAAAATTGATTTTACATTTGAAATTTGAGCTTCAAGGTTTGCTAAGGTAGATTCAAATTTTATTTTAATATCTTCTCTATCCGCTTGCGCATTGGCAAGATTAAAAGATGCTAAACTTAATTTTGATTTTGAACTTAAACCTTTATCAATAAGTTGTTTTGCAGATGCATATTCAATTTCATACAATTCAATTCTCTCAACATTTTGTCTAAGTAGATTATCTCTGTTTTTTTCATTTAAAATTAATTCTTTATTAAGTCTTTCTAAATCTTTTTTTGCACTAGAAAGCTTTTCATTTCTATCCTCTAGTGAGATTGTAATCATTTCAGCATTTAGAGATACTCTATCTCCTCTTGCAAATTGAATATTATCTATGTTGCCAGATGTTTCAGATTTAACATCAATTTTTTTATTATGAATAGTTTGACCTTGTAATTCAATAGATTGATCAATTAAACTGGAAATAAATACCTTTGTTTCAACAGAAAATGTAAAATCTTTATTATCGTTATTTTCTGTATTTTGTGAATATGATGTTTCTGTTTCAGTGCTAGTTTCTGTATCATCGTCTTGGGCAACAACATTATTTGTAAATTGACCAGAACCAATCCATCCAACAACAGCGGCAAGTATTATGAAGGCTATAAATATTGATCTTTTCATTAAATATCGTACATGTCATATATATTAAAGTTACTAAAAAACAATTTTTTGTTAACTTTATTATCTTTTATGAAATCAAAAAACTGGGTTAATAGACAAAAAAATGATCAGTTTGTAAAGAAAGCTAAACAGTTAGGGTATATAAATCGAGCTGCGTTTAAACTAGAAGAAATTGAGCAAAAATATAAAATAATTGAACACTCTAGAGAAATACTAGAGCTTGGATCTTCTCCAGGTGGTTGGACTCAAGTCATCTTAAATTACAATTCAAAAACTAATATAACCTGTTTTGATTTATTAGATATGAAAATTAATAATCAACGTATAGCTTTCTATAGAGAGGATTTTTTAAAATTTAATTTTACTAATTTAAAAAATAAATTTGATTTGGTTTTATCAGATGTAGCTCCTAATACAACTGGTCATCAATCAACAGATCATCTCAGGATAAGTCAATTAATATATGAAGTTATAGACAGTTTAGAAATAATATTAAAAAAACAAGGATCATTTATATTCAAAATTTGGAAGGGAGAGGAAGAAAAGGAAATTATAAAGATGCTTAAAAAAATTTTTGATAAAGTTGAGTATTTTAAGCCAAAATCATCAAGACAAGAATCAAGTGAAATATTTATAATATCAAGAGGATTTAGATTGCATGAAGAGTAAATTAGAAACTATTTTAATTGTAGATTATGGATCTCAATACACACAATTAATAGCTAGAAGAATAAGAGAGTTAGAAGTCTTTTGTCTTGTCTATCCTTTTAATAAAATTACGAAAAAAATTTTAAATGAAATCAAACCATCGGCATTTATATTATCTGGAGGACCTAGATCAGTACTCGACAAAAATGCCCCAAAATTAAATCAAGAAATTTTAAAAATGAAAAAACCAGTTCTAGCAATTTGTTATGGTATGCAATTAGTAACCAAAAATTTGAAAGGTGTAGTAAAACGTTCTACGCATAGAGAGTATGGTCACACTATCATAAATATTAAGAAAAAATCACTTTTATTTAAAGGAATAAACAAACGAAAAATCAAAGTATGGATGTCTCATGGAGATAATATCAATAAAATACCAAAACTTTTTTCAATAACATCTTTATCAAACAATAAAATTATTTCATCAATTGAAAATAATAAAAATAAAATTTATTGCCTTCAATTTCATCCTGAGGTCTATCATACAGATTTTGGTTCAAAAATAATTAATAATTTTACTTTAAATATTGTAAATATTAAAAATAAATTCAAAATTAAAAAATTTATTGAAAATAAAGTATCAGAATTAAAAAATGAAATTAAGAATAAAAAAATAATCTGTGGTTTATCTGGAGGCGTAGATTCCACAGTTACTGCATATTTATTAAGCAAAGCCGTTAACAAAAATCTTTATTGTATTTTTGTTGATCACGGTCTTCTAAGAAAAAATGAAGCTAACGAAGTGTCAAAAATATTTTCCAAAAAATTTGGCAAAAACTTTACTAAAATAAATGCTTCTAATATTTTTTTAAAAAATTTAAAAAATGTTTCTGATCCAGAGAAAAAAAGAAAAATTATTGGCAAAACATTTATAGAAGTTTTTGATAAAGCAGCTAAAAAAATATCAAATGTAGATTATTTAGGGCAGGGGACTCTTTATCCAGATATTATAGAAAGTATTCCATTTTTTGGTGGTCCAACAGCTAAAATCAAAAGTCACCATAATGTTGGGGGTTTACCAAAAAAAATGAAATTAAAAATTGTGGAGCCATTAAGAGAATTATTTAAAGATGAGGTAAGAAATGTTGGAAGGCAATTAAAAATAGATAAACATTTACTTTTAAGACATCCTTTCCCAGGTCCAGGTTTAGCAATCCGAATACCTGGGGTAATTGATAAAAAAAAGATCTTAATTCTTCAAGAGGCAGATCATATTTTTATAGAATATCTAAAAGAGAAAAATCTTTATAATAAAATTTGGCAAGCTTTTGTTGTTCTTCTACCAGTAAAATCAGTAGGTGTTATGGGGGATGAAAGAACATACAATTACTCTGTTTCACTTAGAGCTATTACTTCAGTGGATGGAATGACAGCGGATTTTTATATGTTTACAAATAATCAATTAAAAGAAATATCATCTCGTATAATTAATAATGTTAAAGGTATTAACAGAGTATTATATGACTTTACATCTAAACCTCCTGGAACCATTGAGTGGGAATAATATAAATAATTGATTTTGTTATATTTTTAAATTTAAGATTTATGTATGCATTTTAAGAATTACTAAATTGCCTATATCGTATTATTAAAAAAACACATTTAAACTAACCTCAGATTTAAATTAGGAGGTATAATCAAATGAAAATATTTTTAATATTTATTACTTCAGTTCTCTTATCTTTCAATAGTTTTGCAAATACTAAAATATCTTTTGCTTTAGATTGGAAATTTGAAGGACCAAGTGCACCTTATTTCTATGCAATAGATAAGGGACATTTTGGTGAAGAAAATTTAGAAGTTGAAATATCTGCGGGTAAAGGATCCTTAGATGCAATTCCAAAGGTTGCAACAGGAGCTTTTCCTATTGGCTTTGCAGATATAAACAGTTTAATCAAATTCTTAGATCAAAATCCTGGAGCGCCAGTTATGGCAGTTATGATGGTTTATGATAAACCTCCATTTGCAATTGCTGGAAGAAAAAGTCTTGGTGTTACAACTCCATCTGATTTAGAGGGAAAAATTCTTGGTGCGCCACCACCTGATGGTGCATGGGCACAATTTCCACCATTTGCTTCTGCAAATAATATCAATGTTGATAATATAACAGTGGAGCCAGTAGGTTTCCCAACAAGAGAACCGATGTTAGCTGAAAAAAACGTTGATGCTATAACAGGGTTTTCATTTTCAATGTTTTTAAATTTAGTTCGTCTTGGTGTTCCTGAGGATGATATATCAATTATGTTGATGGCAAACTATGGATTAGAATTATATGGTAATGCCATAATAGTTAACACTGATTATGCAGATGCAAATCCTGAAATAGTTAAAGGTTTTTTAAAAGCTGTATCAAGAGGATGGGCTGATGCTATGAAAAATCCTGAAGACGCGGTGAAGAGTATGGTTGAAAGAAATCCAGCTGCTGATTTAGCTTTAGAGACAAGAAGATTGATACTAGCAATAGAAGGAAATGTTAATACTGATTATGTAAAAGAAAACGGTATGGGTAATATTGACATTGCAAGAATGGAAAAAGCTTTAGGACAGTTAGCAGAAACATACGAATTCTCATCTGATCCAGAGATTTCATCATTTTTTACCGATAAATATTTACCTTAATATTTTTTTATGGGGTAGACTATTTCTACCCCATATACTAATCATAACTTATGCATATCAATATTGAAAAGGTTTCTCATCAATATGAAACTAAACAAGGTATGCTTCCTGTTTTAAAGAATCTTTCCCTATCAATTAAAAGAAAAGGTTTTACTGCTATAGTTGGACCTTCAGGTTGTGGAAAATCTACAATAACTAGATTAGTCAGTGGATTAATTAAACCAACTCAAGGTAGTATTTTTATTTCAAATAAAAAAATTACATCCCCACTTTCTACTGTAGGAATGGCTTTTCAAAATCCAGTTTTGTTAGAATGGAGAAATGTAATTAAAAATATAATTCTTCCACTTGAGATAGTATCAAAAAATATGACTTATAATCAAAAGAGATCGAATGCATTAGATCTGCTTAAGTTAGTGGGATTAGAAGAATTTGAAAATAATTTACCATCTGAATTATCTGGTGGAATGAAACAAAGAGTTTCACTTTGTAGATCTTTAGTTCATAGTCCAGAGGTCTTAATTTTAGATGAGCCTTTTGCAGCTCTAGATGCATTTACAAAAGAAGATTTGTGGGATGTTATGCACAAATTAAAAAAAGAAAGAGACTTCACATGTATTTTAATAACTCATGATTTAAGAGAAGCTGTTTATTTAGCCGATCAAGTAATTGTTTTATCCGGAAGACCAGCTTCATTACAATACGACGTTAAAACTAATTTTAATGAAGAAAAAAAAATCTCTGATTTATATTCATCAGAAGTATCACAATTACTTGCAACACTTAGAAATCAAATCGAAATAGCTCAGAATAAAAATGATTAGAATCAATAATTTTATTATACCTTTATTTAGTCTTATAATTTTTTGTTTGTTATGGGAATTGTTAGTTTGGTATAATAATTGGCCAAATTATAAAATGGCTTCCCCTTCAGATTTATGGCCAGCATTTTGGAAATTTAAACATCTCTTTTTAATCTACGGTTGGGAAACTTTTTGGAGAACTGTTGTAGGATTAATATTGTCTGTTTTGGTAGGATTAAGTTTGGGTATTTTGATGGGGTTTTCAAAAACTATTAGAATAGGCTTATATCCTATTCTTGTTGGTTTTAATGCTATTCCTAAAGCAACAGTAGTTCCAGTAATTGCATTAATATTTGTTGGTATGCACAATATGAATACAATTATAATTGTAATTCTTATTTCATTTTTCCCAATCTGTGTTTCAATTTCGATTGGATTGTCAACTTTGGAAAGAGAATATGAAGACATACTTTTATCTTTAGGTGCTAATAAATTTGAGATTTTTTATAAAATCGCTTTACCAAAAACATTACCAGAATTTTTTGGAGCATTAAAAGTATCAACAACACTCGCTTTTATTGGAACTAATTTGATGGAGATTATTGAACCCCATGGAAAAGGATTAGGACATTTGTTTGATAGTGGAAAAATTAGCGCAGATTATCCGTTAATGTTTGCAGTATTGATCACATTGGCTGTTATGGGAATATTTTTATATTATATTGTAGTTTATCTTGAAAATATTTTTGCTGGTTGGGCCATTAGAAAATAAAGTTTAGAAAGATAAAGTTTAATAATACAAAATGTTAAATAAAATCGTTAATATTTAATTTACTAACTTAAAAATGTTTCGATTTAAAGATGATATCAGTGCATCTAAACTTTCAAATTTTTTGTTTTGATTTTTTGATTTTAAATTATAAAAAATTTTCCTTTTTTTTCTTTCTAGTGATTTATTTAGAACGCATTCTGGAGCTGCTAGACTATGTTTAAATATATAAAAAAATGCATTATTTTTATTAAAATCAATAGCATAATCTTTCCATTCTCCACTAGAGACTCCTTTAGAATATAGATTTAAGATTTTAGCTAGCTCATCTTTGGAAAAATAGAGATTGTGATTGTTAGTTGAAGCACTAGATGTTACTAAGCCCATAATTAAGAATATAACAAAAATTTATGCCTGTAAATGCTCCAAATGATAATTTAGATGTTTTAGCACCATCATTTAATCTTAAAAATATTGATGATAAAATGCTTTCATTAGATAATGCAAAAGGATTAAATGGTACTGTTATCGTTTTTATATGTAATCATTGTCCATATGTTAAAGCAATTGCAAGTAGATTAAAAAAAGATGCTGATGAGTTACTAGAACACTCAATAAATACAATTGCCATTATGTCTAATGATGTAATTAACTATCCTGATGATTCATTTGATAATATGAAAATTTTCTCTGATAAATATAAATTTAATTTTCCGTATCTTTATGATGAAACACAAGAAGTGGCAAAAAATTATAATGCTGTTTGTACTCCAGATTTTTTCGGTTTTGATAAAGATCTTAAATTAAAATATAGAGGTAGAATGGACTCAGGTGTAATGAATGAAAAGCACAATTCAAATATTGAAAGAGATCTTTTTAATGCAATGATTAAGATCAAAAATGAGGGAGTAGGGCCAACTAATCAAATAAATAGTATTGGCTGTTCAATAAAATGGAAATAGTATGAATCAAGAGAATAACAATCAAAATTTATTTAAAAAAATACAAAATTTTATTTTTAAAAACTACATACAATTAATAATTTCATTAGTAATTTTGCTAATTATATTTATTGGTTTTCAAACATATAATTATTTTAAAATTCAAGATATAAAAAAATCTAGTATAAGTTTTTTCGACATTATCCAAGATGATCAAAATGATTTAAGGAATTTAGAAAACTTAATTGATGATGATAATATTTTTTCTATTTTATCAAAATTAAAATTAATTAAACAAAATAATGAAAATAAAAACTTTAGTTACTCTAATGAATTGTATAAAGAATTACTTTCTTCGTCAAATTTAGATGATCTGTATAAATCGGCTATCGCTGTAAATGCGTCATACACAATGATTAATGCATCTTATGAAGACAATACTAATAATTATTTAAATGATATATCAATTTACATTAATAATATTAACGATGAATTGGATAGTTATTTTTCTATTAAAAAAGAATTAGAATATTTATTAATCGTTACAGAAATTGACCTTAATAAATCTGAATATAGTAATTCAAAAGCATTGGACAAATATAATGAAATATTTAATTCAAGTATGATTTCTGCCTCTACAAAAGAAAGAGTGAAAAAGATTCATGAGTTTCAGCTTTATAAGTAGAATATCACTATATCTATTTTTCATATTTATTTTTTCATGTCAGGATTCGGTTTCATCATTAAGAAATAATAAAAATATAGATTCTGAAGATTATACCTTTCAATTAGAAACAGAAGAATTTTTAGATTTTAGTTTTTTTGAACAGTATGCAGATAATGTAATTGATAATTATACATACAAAGCATCTAACTATAATTTTTTAGCTAAAGATCAAATAGTATTAAAAATTAATAACTATGAAGCAAAATATAACAATAATGAATCAATAAATGTTATATACCTCGATGAAAGTATTTACTCATTAAATAAAGATGGGGAACTTCTAAAATTTGATTTAAATAATGGAAAGTTGATTGAAAGAATTAATATTGATTTAGATCAAGAAAAAAAAGTACCTATATCTTTTTCTATTTATAATAACGATTTTATTATTGCTTTTAAATCAGGAGAAGTAGTTAGAATTAACAAATCAGGACATGTAATTTGGTTATTTAATAATGAAGATTTATTAAATACCCCACTCAAAATATTGGATGACTATTTAATAATATTATATCCACAAAAAATTGTTTTTTTATCAATTTTAAGTGGAGATATAATTTATGAGAAAACTTTTAAATCAAGTAATATAATTCAATCATCGGGAGGTAAAATTGAAAATTATTTTAATATCGTTTTTTTTATACTTCCAAATAGTGAATTTAATTCATTAGACACATATTTATTCGAGGAACATAGTTTAAATTTTGACAATATTGAACTTAATACTTCACTTAATAATCTAAAGGATCAAATACACCTTTACAAAAATTTTCTAGTTTATTTTGATGATGGAAATATTATTCATACTTACGACATAAATAAAAACAAGTTTGTCTTAGTTGATTTTAGGATAAATAACTCGTCTTCAGCCATATTATTTAATAATTCACTAATTTCTAAAAATGAAAATTTTGTTGAATTTTATAATATTCAGAATGGAAATATATTCTTAAGAATTAATATTAATAAAATACTAAACAAAAAATCAAAAATAATAAATTCTTTGATCATAAATAAAAATATGCATTTGTTTACAGATAATGGTGAAATAATTATTTTAGATCAAAATCTTGAAATTCAAGAAATGGTAAATCTTAAAATTAAAAATATTAATAAAGTTTATAATTATCAAAATAAAATTTTTATAAGTACTGAAAAAGGTATCACTTACATTTATTAAAATGAATATATTAATTTTAGGTATGCCAAATGTAGGCAAAACATCACTTTATAATTTAATTACAAATACAAATAATAATATAATTCATGATACCATTGGTACAACAAGAGATTGGCATGTATCACCTCTTAAATCAAATATTAATATTGACGTGTATGATACACCCGGAATAATTAATAAAAAAAGTTTAGTAACAAAGAGTGTCAGTAATATAATTAAGAAAATAGATATTTTTATTTATGTTATTGACTATAAAGATGAGAATTACTTTATAGATAAAGAATTGATTAATGAATTAAGAAAATTTAATAAGGAAATACTAGTTATAATTAATAAGGATGATAATTTTAAGCAAGATAAAAAAATTGACAGTCTTGGTATAAAGAATATTTTTTTTATCTCATGTTCACACAATATAGGCATTGATGTTTTTTTAAATTTTTTATCAAAATATAATGCTAAAGATAATAAGTTAATAAAATACGATTTTTCATTAGGTTTATTTGGTAAAACAAATGTAGGGAAAAGTACTCTTTTAAATAAATTAGTAGGATTTGAGAGATCAATTGTTAGTAATCAACCAAAAACTACAACTGATATTGTTTCTTCTTCATATAAATTTAAAGGTAATACCTATTCAATTAAAGACACTGCAGGCTTAATAAAAAAAAATAAAATTGATCAAAACAGTCTTGATTTTTATGTCACCAAAAAAACTTTATCGATTATCAATGAAATTAATTTAAATATTTTTCTTATCGATATTGAGCAAGGCTTTGATACTCAATCTAAAAAAATATTTAATTTAATTTATCAAAAATCTAATATTTTAATATTTATAATTAATAAAACTGACTTAGTTAAAAAAAATAAAAAGAAAGTAATTAATGAATTAATTAAGGATATTAATTATGAATTTTCTCAATCTAAAAATATAATTATTATACCGATTTCAACACTAAATAAAAAAGATATTTTATTTTTAAAAAATAAGATTCGTGAACTTATTTTAGAAATTAATATAAATATATCAACTTCACAAATTAATAAGTGGTTAAATCATGTTGTTGAAAATAATTCTCACCCAAGAATAAATGGAAAAGAAGTTAAATTTAAGTATGGCACTCAGGTTTCAAAAAATCCTTTAACAATAAAAATTTTTTCAAACTTTTCTAAAGAAATATCTAATACATATAAAAGATATCTGCTTAATAATTTTTATAATTTTTTTAATATTAAAAGTAGAAATTTAAAAATTTTATTTTCTAAATCTAAGAACCCCTATGATTAGTAATTATTGATCTGTACTCGTATAACTCTCAATAATATTATTATTATATTCAGAAATTTGCATGAGAATATTTGAATTTTCAAC
>CACGTA010000005.1 GCA_902575815.1 uncultured Alphaproteobacteria bacterium
ATATTACAGCGTATTGATAATTTATTCAAATTTGAATTAATAAATAATTTATTAATATTTTTGTCTTTATCTAGTTTATTTATACTTATATCTACGAGCATTTAATTTTTTTTACTAATATATATTACAATAAATTAATATAAAAATTTTCTTTTGGCGCGCCTGAGAAGAGTCGAACTCCTAACCTTATGATCCGTAGTCATACGCTCTATCCAATTGAGCTACAGGCGCTGATTATATTATACACTTTATATAAATCGTATGCTACTTTATAAAAATATTAACATGAAATTCAAAATAGTATTCATTTCAATGATAATTTTTTGCCAAGTAAGCAATGCTAATGTTGGTAAAGAAACTGGTCTAGAAATTCCTAGATATGTATCTTTAAAATCTGATGATGCAAATATTCGAGTTGGTCCAAGTAAGAATTATCCTATAGAAATTAAATATGTAAAAAGAAATTATCCATTAAAGGTATTAGAAGAGTATGAAGAATGGAGAAAAGTAGAAGACTTTAATAACAATATTGGATGGATTCACAAAAGTTTAATATCTGGAATTAGAACGGGCATTGTTTTATCAAATGATAGTAAAAATATAAAATTATTTAACACTTTAGGCGGTAATGTTATCGGGGAAATAGGAAGTGGGAATATTGTTTTTTTAGAAAAATGTAAAATTGATTGGTGTTTAGTTTCATCTGGGAATTTTAAAGGCTGGATGGATAAAAAATATATTTGGGGTGTTAAAGAAAAAGAAATAATTAAAATAAGCATCTTCCAAAGATTAGAAGATTTATACTGGAAGAGTGTAAATTCTCTAAACAAAATTCAAAAAGGAATTTAAAATTGGCTGGGGCGGTAGGATTCGAACCTACGAATGCCGACTCCAAAAACCGGTGCCTTACCGCTTGGCGACGCCCCAAATTATGATTACTCTCTAGTATTTAGCACAAAATAAGTCAATTTCTTCAAGTGCGACAATACCATAAATAGTATTAAAAAGCATAAAAAGTGATCCTTATTATTTCAAGATTGATTCAAAACAAGGGATTTACATTTTTAAAGCTAAACCTATTTAATTTTTATGAGAAAATTACTTACTATAATTTCATGCCTATTAATTTTTTCATCCATTACTCAGGTTAATGCGAATACAGAAAAAATGTACGAGAGGCTTGTTAATGATTGGGCAACTATTTTTCCAGATGGAAACAGAAATGCTGCTGGACCAAGATTTTTTAAATATATTTTAGACCAAAACTTAGAATATGAAGAGTTTATGCAATTTAACATGTTATACTGCGCTGTTTCAGGATCTTTAATTCCTCCTGATGCTCAACCAGATGAAATTTTTCTTACTAATTTAGAAAGTGATGAAAGAATTTGTGGTCAATATTATAAATGTTGTTGGCCTTGCTTATGCGATGTAATGAAGTATTCAGAAACAAAAAAAATTAACATTGATTTTAAAGATCAATCAAAAGATATTTACACAATAGTTATTGATAATCCATGCAATAAAAATGATTTTCCTGAACTTATTAATAGAAATTATTTTTGTGAAGGCAATGAATTGAATAAAGAATATACATACTCAGTAGATAACAAACTAGTTATTGGTGTATTGCATAATGCAAAAATATGTGATGCTTACGATATTGATTACATAAAAAATAACCAGATAACTGGACCTATGTGTGAAGCTAGAAATAGTATGCCTCTTGAAGAACTTAATTTTGGCATGGGCGACATTTTTATTAGATTGGCAAATTGAAAATACTTGAAATGAGTAAGTTAGTTTTTATTTTTATATTATTAATATCTAGTATGTCTAAGGCAGAATTTTTTTCTAATATTTCAAATATAATTGAAAATAATAACGATCGATTAAGTTATGGGATTTCAGTAACTGACTTTGATAAAGATGGAAAATATGAATTTATTGTTGCAGGTTTTGGTTACTCTAATCTAGCTCTTAGTTATAAAAATGGAAAACTAATTAATACAATACAAGATCCTTTATTCATCGATGAAGATAGGAGTTCTATTGGTGTATCTGCTTGCGATATAGATCAGGATGGTTTTGAAGAAATTTATTTCTTAAATACTGATACGTATAGTGGAGAAAAAAAATACTCTGATAGACTATTGGATAACAACAACAATAATAATATTTTCGATTATTTTGAGTTAGAAAAAAATTTACAAAATTTAAATTTGACTGCAGGTAGATCAGTTGCTTGTGTAGACAGAAATGGATCAGGAAAATACGGTATATATGTAGCTAATTATGGAGGCCCTACTAGATTTTATGAAATTGAAGAAAATGAAGTTGAAGATTTAGCTCCAATTCTTGGAATTGATCAAATAACTGGAGGAAGAGCTGTAATCTCAGGTCATATAATTTCAAATAATATGGATATATTTGCAGCCAATGAGAGGGGTCCAAATTTTTTATATGAAAATACCAATGGTAGTTTTAATGACATAGCAATTGAAAAAAATGTCCAAGATACTTTTCAAAATGGTCGAGGCACTACATTAACTGATTTTTTATATAGAGGAGAGCTTGATATCGTCACCAGTAACTGGGAAGGGTATCATCGTATTTTTGTTAAACAAAAAGAATCTTTTCTTGATATGTCTTCACTTGGATTTAGATCACCAAGTAAAATACGAACGGTAATATCTGCTGATTTTGATAATGATGGGTACGATGAGATTTTTTTAAATAACATAGGGCAGCCAAATAAATTATTTAAAATTTTAGATGGTGGTAAATTAGAAGAAATTTCATTAAAGAACGCTCTTGAACCTTTTGGGCTTGGAACTGGTGCAGCAGTAGCGGATATAGATGATGATGGAGTACTAGAATTACTCATATCACATGGGGAATCTGGCGCACAACCTCTTAGTTTGTATAAAGGGAATGTATTAGAAGAATCTTCCTATTTGCGTATTAAACCTTTAAATTCTTTTGGTGCACCAGCAAGAGGTGCAACAGTAACTTTAAATTCAAATATGAGAAACCATTCAAAAACAATCGATGCTGGGTCAGGATACTTATGCCAGATGGAGCCAATTGCACACTATGGCATCAGAAAAAATGAAGTTGTAGAAAGTATTACAATTAAGTGGACAAATGGTAATGAAGATAACTATCAAATTAAAGATCTAAATCAAGTTTACGAATTTAGACAGCCTATTTAGTATTTTTGACATATTTTTTAAATTTTAATAATTCTCCTTTATTAATATCAATAGTATATTTTTTTGAAGGAAAATTTTTATTACCAACGTCAACTTTATATTCTTTAAAAGCTTTTATTCTCTCTTTTTGAATATTTGTAAATACTTTATTAAAATTTCTATATATTTTTGCATGTCTTGGAGTTCTCCAGTTGCTGTTTCCTAATATATCTTCTGCAAATAAAAATTGAACATCAGCATCTTTTCCAGAACCAATAGAAATTGTAATTAAATTTGTATTGGAATCAATTTCTTTCATAATTTTTTCTGGTATGCACTCAACTTCCACACCCCAAGCTCCAAGATTTTCTAATTCTTTAATGTCATTAAATATTTTTTTTGCTTCTTCAGAGGTTTTTCCAAATGGTTTCATGCCACCTGTCCAAGTAGATCGCATAGGGACAAATCCTACGTGTCCTTGAAAAGGAATTCTAAATTCGTTCAAATATTTTATGAAATTTATATTCCAACAACCACAATGGATAGAATCAATTCCTATTTCCATATATTGTAATGCCTGCTTAATAGCACTTTCCTTATTTGCATGTTCCAACCAATTAATCCCTACTGTAAAAAAAGTTTTGGGTGCAGCTTCCCTTATTTCTTTAAGAGGTGAAGGCGGTCCTGCAATAATAAGATCAATTCCTGCTTCTTCACATGCTGCTGCTTCTTCTGGATTAGTGACATTTATTTGTGTTAATTTTTTTTTTCCTTTAATGTTAATAAGATCTTTAACAGTGTAGTTTCTAACACCAGAATGTAATCCCATAGAAAATACTTTTTTATATTTTGTTATTTTCATTACTGTATATTTATTAATAGAATTCTTAAATTTATACACTATATAGTAATTGTGTTTCAAACAAGTGCATTAAAAAAACCCTTTCATTGGAAATGCAAGCATACCTGGAGACGAAGTGCTAAAAATACGCTTTGGTGTCTTCTGGGGTGTTCTATTGGAGACTTTGGGACGATACTATATTTTCAAATAAACGCTATAAACTGGCCCACCCTTTCAATAATGATACTAGCTATTATCAATGGTTTAATAACTAGTATTATTTTAGAAACGATAATTTTATCAAGACAAATGACCATTAAGATTGCTTTTCAAACAGCCTTAACAATGAGTTTTATTTCTATGCTGGCTATGGAAATTGCAATGAACTCTGTTGACTGGTTAATTCTAGGAGAAGCAAAACTGGTATGGTGGATAGTTCCTATAATGCTTTTAACGGGATTTTTAACACCATGGCCCTATAATTATTACAGATTAAAAAAATATAATATTGCCTGTCATTAATTAAAATAATTTACAAAAGAATATTGAAATTATCTTAATCGGACATATTTCAAATTTATGATTAGAATATTACTTACATTATTATTTATTAGTTCTGGAGCATTTGCAGCTAGCAGTTCCGATGATAGCAGTTCAAATGTGTCAGCTGATGAACAAGTTATTAAGCTTTACGATAAAGCTTACGAACTTGTTTACTATAAGAAATTTGATAAATCTATTAAATTGCTAGAAAAATTAGCTAAGCGTAAAGATCTTGGTAATAAAAAAGCTGATGTGTATAATTTACTTGGTTTTAGTTATAGAAAACATAGTGAGCCAAATTTAAACAAAGCATTTGATGCATATCAAATCGCACTAGAAGCAAACCCTGAACATTTAGGTGTTCATGAATACCTTGGCGAACTTTACATTACGCTTGGAAAAATGAATAAAGCAAATGAAATGTTGTTAAAATTAGAAAGTTTAGCTGGAACTAATTCTATGGAATATAGAAAACTAAAATCAGCAATTGATAATTCATAAATATTACAATTGCTCTTTATGAAGGGCAATTTGACCTATGGTAATTTATACTCTTAATTTTTTATTAACAATCTTAATAGGTTCAATGATTTTCTTTATGGCTGTAGTCTCACCCTCAGTCTTTGCCACTTTAAGTACTAATGCTAGCAGTAAATTTTTAAGAACAATTTTTCCTCGAATGTTTTTATTTGGATTTATAATAGCCATTTTATCTTTAGTTTTTAGTTATATTTCAAGCAATATTTTAAATTCTATTTTATTAATAATAGTGGCTATTAGTTTTATTATAAATAGAAATTATTTAACACCTAAAATTAATGATTTTAGAGATAAAGAATTAGAAGGTGATAAAAAAGCATCTTCAAGTTTTAAATATATGCATTTGCTTTCAGTTTTATTATTTGTATTGAATTTTATTATTTTAATTGGGATCGTAATTAATAACTACTTTAATTATAATTTATAAACTTTATCCTGTCCCACAGGATAAATACTCAAATTTTTCTTACCTAATACATCACTTATTTCCTTAGAATTGATATCCAACCCACCTGTTAAAATTCCAAAACTTGGTAAAATGAATATTTTTTCATTATGTATAAAAGATGTTTTAAAAATAGTTTTCCCTCTGTGTACAATTTTTACTTTTGGATGATAGTGACCACAAATTTGAAATAAAGGTGTATCGATAGGTATGTGTGTAAACAAGAATTTATTAATTTCATAATTTGTACAATTTTTAAAACCTTCAATTTCTATATTTTTATCATGATTACCCTTGATCCATATGAAATCAGTATAATCCATATATTGACTAAGACTTTTATGATCTTGATCTTTCAAACTTAAAGTTGAAAAAAAATCATGGAATAAATCTCCAACTATAATTAAATTGCTTGGTTTAATCTTATCTAAACTAACAAAAAGTTCGCTTAATATTTCTTTGGTATCATACGGAGGTAAGAATTGTTTATTCTTTGCATAACTAATAGATTTTCCAATATGTAAATCTGATACAATCAGGGTATTTAGTCTTTTCCAATAAAGTGATTTATTTGGGTAAGCATAAAATTCTTCATCACCAAAATTAATTAATTGATAATACATTAGCCTCTTTTAATATTTCATTTTCTAAATCCTCTAAAATATATTCATCAGTTTCCTTTTTTGATAAATTTTCTCTATTGATTTCAAGAATAATTGGAACAGCCAATGGGGAGATACTTTTGAGTTTTTTTAATACAATTTTTTTATGCATTTTTTTTAAAATTTCTCTTAGTCTATCATAATCTATCATATTCTTTTTTGCGTCTTCATATGATGATTTTAGAAGAATGTGATCCGGCTCATTTTTTTTGAGAACTGTATAAATTAGATCAGAGCTAAATAAAACTTGCTTCCCTGTTTTTTCCATTCCTGGCAACCTTCTTTCTATTAAACAAGATATAATTGCATTATCTCTAAACAATCTTTTGACTATTGAAGTTTCTTCAAGATAATTATCTAAATGTTTATCTAACAATCCTAAATTTAGAATTGTTTTAATTTCTTTAACTTCTTTTAAAGACCATAAAACAATAGCATAATCATTTGCAACAAAACCTAGAGGTTTATAGTTAAATTCCTTAACGCCTCTAAGCAATAAAAAACCTAGTGTTTGATTGGCATGCCATCCTGCAAAAGTATAGATAACAGTATAAAAATTTTTTTTTCGAGGGAATTGTTCTACTAGATATTGATTTTTTTTAGGAATTTTAGATATTTTTTTTTGTCTTTTTAACCATTCAGTAATTTGCTCTGGATATGAAACCCACATATTACTTTTTGACAATAAAGCCCTAACTGAGTTAGCCAAATTTGTTGATAATGGCATTCTGCCTCCAGAGTATGATGGAATTTTTGAAATTAAAGATTTGCTTCTTTTAACTTGTACTAAATTATTTTTCATTGATTGAAATTCTAGTACTTGACCGGCAAATATAAATGAATCACCTTGAGAAAGATTTTGAATAAAAACTTCTTCTATATTCCCTAACGTTTTTGTTCCAAGTTTTATTTTTAACATCGGATTTTCAATTATTGTTCCAACATTCATGCGGTATTTTCGTGTTTCTCTTCTATTTACTAGCTTATAAATATTTTTATTTTCTCTCAATTGGAAGATTCTCTTAAATTGATCATAATTTTTTAAAACATATCCACCGTCTTGTATGAGATTAATCAGTTGTTTAAAATCATTAAGTTTTAATTTTTTGTATGGATATGCTTTGGTAATTTCTTTGTAGAGAGCATTAATATCAAATTGCCCCGCACAAGCCGTTGCAAAAATATGTTGAGCTACAACATCAAAACTTCCTTCTTTTAAATCTATTTTATCTAAGTTATTTTTTTTTATTTCTTCAATAGCAGCTTTTGCTTCTATAAATTCAAAACGATTAGTAGGTACTAAAATTGCTTTTGAAGGTGTATTTAAATTATGATTTGATCTTCCTACACGCTGTAATAATCTATTAATTCCTTTAGGTGCTCCAACTTGAATAATTTTTTCTACGTCTCCATAATCTAATCCGAGTTCTAATGAAGAGGTTGCAACGACACAGTCAACTAATCCTTTGCTAAGATTATTTTCTACTTTTAAACGTAAGTTTTTTTCTAATGAACCATGGTGAACAGCAATTTTTAATTTTTTCTTATTAATTAGCCATAAGTTTTTAAACATATATTCGGCTTGCGCCCTCGTATTAACAAAAATAATAGTTAATTTTGATTTCATTATTTCTTTATAGATTTCATTAATAGAATACGTAGCCATATGACCAGACCAAGGAATACGTTCTTTTGATTCTAGAATTTTAATCTTAGGTAAAACTGAATTTTCATAAGAAACAATTTTTGGTTTTTTTCGGCAAAGCCATTTTTTGGCGTCTTGTTTATTCTTGAGAGTTGCTGATAAACCTATTCGTTGTAAATTTGGAGAGAAAGTTTGTAGTCTTTCAATATTTAAACTTAGAAGATCAGCTCTCTTATTATCCAAAAAAGTGTGTATCTCATCAATAATTATATATTTTAGATTATAAAAAAATTCTTTCGCATTCTCATACGAATTTAATAATGCAAGTGACTCTGGAGTTGTAATAAGGATATTAGGAGGTTTTTGTTTTTGTTTATGTTTTTTATATGGTGTTGTGTCTCCTGTTCTTACTTGAAATGAAATATTTAAATCAAGCTCTTTTATAGGTTTCTCTAAATTTCTTACAATATCGTTTGCAAGAGATTTTAATGGAGAAATATAGAGAGTATGAAGACCCTTAAATTTTTTTAATTTTATTAAATCATCTATTGGATTAATAAACCCTGTTAATGTTTTGCCAGCACCAGTAGGAGCAAATACAACAACATCAGACCCAGTTCGAACATGATAAAACGTTTCAATTTGATGAGGAAACCAGGACCATCTTTTTTTCTTAATCCACTTGTTTAGGGGGTGTAATAATAAGGGATTCGATTTATTTATATTCATATGGATTTCATTAACCATCAGCTATTTATCAAAGATATAAATGTACATATAGATCCAATATTGCCGAAAAAAACAGCAATTATTACACATGGTCACGCAGATCATGCCCGATTTGGACATGATCATGTTATTGCTACTAGGGAAACAATAGACATAATGAAAATTCGCTACGGAGATAAATGTGCGAAGAAATTTACTCCTCTTAGATACGGGCAAAAATACTCAATTAAAAACTATGATTTTACTCTTTACCCTGCAGGACATATTTTAGGGAGTGCTCAAGTTTTAATTGAAAAAAATAATCATCGCTTAGTCATCACAGGTGATTATAAAGTAGGAAAAGACGAAACATGTAAAAATTTCAAACTGGTTAAATGTGATACTTTAATTACCGAAGCAACATTTGGATTACCCATATTTCAACATCCAGATCCCAAAGATGAAATTCAAAAACTCATACGATCTGTAAAGATAAATAAAAATAATTGTCATATTGTTGGTGCATATGCACTTGGCAAAGCACAAAGAGTAATGAATCTTTTACGTCAGCAGAAATATAATGAGACAATTTATATTCATGGCTCTCTAGAAAAGTTATGCCAATATTATTCAAAAGAAAAAATTAATATTGGAAAGTTTGAAAAAGTTTCTTCAAAGGATAAAAGCTTTTATGAGGGTAAAATAATTATTGCCCCTCCTTCAGCATTAAAGGATCGTTGGTCAAGACGATTTCCTAATCCTATTATTTGCATGGCAAGTGGATGGATGACAGTTAAGCAAAGAGCAAAACAACAAGGTATTGAATTACCTTTAGTTATTAGTGATCATAGCGATTGGAATGAATTACTAGATACAATTAAAAAATCAAAAGCGAAAAATATTCTTATTACGCATGGTCAAGAAGATGCATTAGTTTATTATTGTAAGAAACAAAATCTTGTTTCAAAGCCTCTTTCCATCCAAGGAAGAAGTGATGAGGAAATAGAATGAAAAAATTTTCTTCCTTACTTCACAATTTGATTTTAACTCCAAGTCGAAATAATAAAATTAAATTACTTCAAGATTATTTTAAAATACTTGATATAAATCGTGCATATGCGCTTGCAATTTTATCTGACCAACTTTCATTTCAATTTATTAAAGCATCTAAACTCAGAGAACTTGTCTATGAACAAGTAGATCAACATTTATTTGATTACTCATATGACTATGTTGGGGATTTAGCAGAAACAATATCATTAATTTGGCCAACAAATAAAGAAGGTAAATCACAAAATTTATCTACCTTAATAGAAAATATAAAAAAAATTAAAAAGTCTGAAATTAATACAGAGTTGAGTCAACTTTTAAGTCAACTATCTAATAACGAAAGGTGGACTTTAATTAAAATTTGCACAGGTGGATTGCGAATTGGAGTCTCTCAAAGATTAGTAAAAACTGCTCTAGCTGATCTGTACAAAAAACCTGTAAATGAGATTGAAGAAATTTGGCATGGTCTAGAATTTCCATACGAAAATTTATTTCAATGGTTAAGAAATGAGACATCAAAACCAAAAATAGATTTTAAAAAATTATTTCACCCCATGATGCTTGCTAATCCTATTGATGAGGAAAGAGATTTTAAAAGATTGAACGCTAGTGAATTTCAAGCAGAATATAAATGGGATGGAATAAGAGTTCAACTTATGGTTTCATCAAAAAGTGTATCACTGTACTCAAGAACAGGTGATAATATTTCATCAGCATTCCCAGAAATAATTGAAAATACTAAAGGTGATGCAGTTATTGACGGAGAATTACTTGTGGGAAGAAATTTTAAACCCTCTGGCTTTAATGATCTACAACAAAGGTTAAACAGAAAAAAGGCATCAAAAGATCTTCAAGAAAAGTTTCCTGTCTTCATTCGAGCTTATGATATCCTTTTTTATAAAGGAAAAGATCTTAGAAAATTATTTCTTTACGAAAGAAGAAAATATTTAGAAAAATTTCAGAAAGAAAATAAAACTAATAAAATTGATTTGTCATTAATTATAAAATTCAAAACTTGGAAAGAATTAACAAAATATAAAAACAATCTTCATGATGATTTAAATGAAGGTGTTATGATTAAACTTAAAAATAGTGAATATCTGCCAGGAAGAAAAAAGGGGTATTGGTACAAATGGAAAAAAAATCCAAAACTAGTTGATGCTATTTTAATGTATGCTCAGCGAGGACATGGTAAAAGATCATCATATTATTCAGATTTTACGTTTGGTGTTTGGAAAGAAAATGAATTAGTTCCTATAGGAAAAGCCTATTCCGGTTACACAGATAAAGAACTATTAGTTTTAGATAAATTTATTAGGAATAATACTACCAATAAATTTGGTCCTGTAAGAGAAGTAAAAAAAGAAATTATTTTAGAAGTAGCCTTTGACGATGTCTTTCCCAGCAGTAGACATAAATCAGGTGTTGCTATGCGTTTTCCTCGAATTCATAGAATTAGGTGGGATAAACCTACAAATGAAGTGCTTTCAATTGAAGAATTTAAGAAAGAATTTAAAATAGGTTAACCAAATTATTTTCACTTAGATTTGTCCATAAATTTGAAAAGCTTTGTTTAAATTTTTTTTGTGCATTTTCAGCATGCTCTTTTTTTTCAAATACACTATAAATACAAGATCCACTCCCGGTTAGTCTTGAAAATATAACATCATCAAAATCTTCTAAGAAATTTATTATGGATAAAAATTCGGGTTCATTTTTTTTAAGAATTTTCTCAAAATCATTTCCAGAATCTTGATCATTAATTTCTTCTAAATCAAAGTCAGAATTATAATCAAAATCTGAAGGTTTAAATGAATCATACATTTTTTTTGTCGAACATTTGAAAGACGGTCTAATTAATAAGAAATAATATTTTGGAAAATGAACGTTGGCAATTAAATCACCCCTTCCTCTAACTAGAGCATCTTTTTGATTCAAAAAAAAAGGAATATCGGAGCCGAGATCAACATAATCAAATATATTTTTCTTCTTTATTAATTCAAGATTTTCCAAAATTTTTATAACACTTGCAACATTAGATGAGGCAGAGCCTAAGCCAGCTTCATAAGGAAAATTTTTTGATATAGTAAAAAGAAGTTTGGGTTTATCTTCATGTATATAAGTAAATAATTTATCAACAATACAATCCTCAAATAGATTATTTTTTGGAGCGAATTTACCTGTATAAATTACTTCAAATTTACTGTGAGGTTGAACAGTTATCTCATCATAAAGATCAATGAATGTTATACCAGTGCGAATATTATGATAACCATCATCCCTTTTATTTATAATCTTTAAAAATAAATTAATTTTGGCAGGTGATTTTTCAATTATTTTATCCGGCATTAATATTATCTAATTTGCTTTGAACATCTTCAGTTATTTCATCTTCTGGTTCAGCCAATTCTAGAGCTTGTTGCCAAAAATGAATTGCTTCTCTTTTTCTATTCATAGCATAATAAATATCGCCAAGATGGTCTAGAGATATTGCTTCACCAGGGGCAATATCTATTACTTTTTCCATTAACCTTGCAGCCTCTGGAAAATTATTTTTTTTAAAATGAGCCCACGCTAAACTATCTATAATATAAAAACTATCAGGGTTAGCTTTATATGCTTCCTCTAACATTTTTAACGAACGATCTAGTTTGATATCTCTTTCAACCCAGCCATATGCAAGATAATTTAATACATTTGGTGTACCCGGCTGCAGTTCTAATGATTTTAAAAAATCTTTTTCTGCAAGTTCCCAGTTATCTTTTCTTTCATAACAAATACCCCTCATGTAATATATGTTCCAAAGATCATCTTGATTTTCTTTAATCATTTCATCATAAATTTTTAATGCTAAGTCAAACTTTTTATTATAACGATAAAAATCAGCAAGGACTCGTTTAAGTGAATAATTATTATTATTATTTTCAAGTATAGATTTTATTTGTTTTTCAGCTTCTTCGTAAGGACTATTAAACAAGTAATGACGAGCAAGATTATTCTGTGCATCAAGATAAAAAATATTATTTTTATTAACTTGTTTGTATATATCTACTGCAACTTGATGCTGACCAACCTGATCAAACAACTCAGCTTTTATTATGATTGCTCTATCATTTTCAGGATCAATAATTTTTGCAAGAGATATATAAAATAACAAAAAATTATAATTTAAACGTCTTTGTTCATTATTCGAATAAGAAGAAGATACAATCTCAACAAGCGCCCTACTTATAGTATCGATATCTTTGAGTGAATTGTTTGAAAAAAAAATAAATTCTAGTACTTCACTGGGTTGTTCTAAATTTTTTCTAAGCTCGATAATTTTATTAAATTTTTCTTCTTTATAAAATGATGCGGCTGTAATTATGAGAGCTTCGGCATTGTTTTTATCCTTGGTTAAAATATTTTTGGCAATTTTTGATGCTAAATCTACATCTTCAGTAATTATGGCTGCGATAGCTTTATCCAAAAAACTGTCTTCTGATAGGTTTACTTCGTCTATATCAAAGTTAAGAAGAGTCGAGCTATAATCATAATTTTCATAAGCAGATTGAGATATTAGAAAAGATGAACTATTTAGCGCAAAAGCACTAGAGTTAACTATTAAAATAATTGAGATAATTTGTAGTTTTTTAATTAAATTAATCATTTCAAAAATAGTTGAGTTACACTATGAATAGATAATTGTAATTTTCCATGAATCAATCAAATAAAAAAAATTTAGAATTTATAATTAATTCTGGGGTAAACTACTTCCTTCAGGATTCTCCTAGAAACTGGTTTGAAAATGAGAAAAAATTGGGGCAGTCTGATTTTAACAAAAATACTGGGGATAAAAAAACTCACATTGATGAAGTCATAAAAGATTTAAAGAACCATAAATCTTCTCTTCAAAAAACGGCAACAAAATTGGTAGTTTATGATGGTAACTTAAACGCAAAAGTAATGTTAATTGGTGAAGCGCCAGGTAGTGATGAGGATCAACAAGGAATTCCATTTGTTGGAAGAGCCGGACAACTTTTAAATAAAATGCTTTTGGCCATTAATTTACAAAGAGAAGACGTTTATATTACTAATGTAGTTAATTGGAGACCACCTGATAATAGAACGCCTAATGATAATGAAATTTTAGAATTTTTACCCTTTTTGCAAAGACAAATTGAAATTATTAAACCTAAATTTATCTTCCTATTAGGCGGAGTTGCAGCAAAAGCTATTTTATCAACGCCTCTTGCTCTTGGAAAACTCAGGGGTAAATGGCATGAATACAAATCACTTAACTTAGAACAAGGTATTCCCACAATAGCTTCCTATCATCCTGCTTTTTTACTTCGATCTCCTCAGTATAAAAAACATTCATGGGAAGATTTACAAATGTTACAAGAAAAATTGATAAATGAGTCATAAAAAATTTTTAATTTTTTGTTTTTTTATTTTCTTTGTAATTTTTTCGAAACAAATCCATGCATATCAACAAGATATAGTTATCAAATACGATAATATATTTTCATCAAAGGTTCTAAGCGATGAAGACGTATATAATTATCAACAAGCTTATAAATTTCAAGAAATATGCAAATGGAAAAGTGCAAATAATTTTATTTTAAAAATAAAAAATAAATCTTTGCTTGGACATATATATGCTCAGAAATTTTTACATCCTAATTGTTATCGATCGAAGTATTTAGAGTTATATTATTGGCTCAAAAAATATAACGATCATCCTCAAGCTAAACAAATTTATAAATTAGCAATTAGACGAATGCCAGCTGGTTATAAAAGTCCAACAAAACCCTCTAATCCTATTGGCATAGTATCAGAACAGGTAATAAATAAAAAAACTAGTAAATATAAAAGCTCCAAAAAACTATCGAATAGTCAGAAAGCTGAGAAAAGAAAATTAATTAATGGTATCAAATCAAGAGTTAATAAAGGGTGGCCAACAGGGGCAGTACAACTATTAAATCAAAGAGATGTAGATCTATTATTAGATCAAGTTGAAATAGATCAACAAAAAGAATTAATCGCCAAAGGATATTTCTTAGCAAATAAAAATGACTTAGCAATTCAATACGCTTCTGAAGCTCTTGTAAATTCTGCAAAATATGTTCCTTATGCGGCTTGGACTGCTGGTTTATCTTCTTGGAGGCTAGAAAAATATGAAGATGCTGCAAAATATTTTTCTCTCTTTTCGATTAGTTTAAAAGATGATGCGTGGCATCAAACATCAGGAAGTTTTTGGACAGCTAGATCATATGCAAAACTTGGTCGTTATGATGATATTAATTTTTGGTTAAAAAGAGCATCAAATAATCCAAATAGTTTTTATGGAATGCTTGCATTAGAAATTTTAGGTGTAGATGAAAAAATAGAATGGGTAGCACATACTGATCTAAATAAAAATAATAGTACAATTTTAAATATACCAGCAGGAAAAAGAATACAGACACTAATACAAGTTGGATTTGCTGATGAATTAGAAAAGGAAATTGTGCATATCAATTCCATTTTAAATAGAGAAATAGCAAAGGAGTCTATTCAAATTGCCGAAAATTTTGATCTTGCCTATACACAATTAAAAATAGTCAATAAGCTTGAGAACTTTGGTATGGATGTTCCTACTTACCTCTATTACCCAACTAGTGTTTGGAAGCCACGAGATGGTTTCAAATTAGAAAAAGAATTACTCCACGCCTTTATGCATCAAGAATCTATGTTTAATATAAAAGCTAAAAGTAAAGACGGTGCCATAGGATTGATGCAGGTATTACCTTCAACGGCAAAATTTATCACCAAAAGTAAAGATGTAAAAAGAAGCAATAGTAATATTCTTAAAAATCCAGAAATAAATCTAGAGGTGGGGCAAGAATACTTGAGGTATCTTCTAGATCTAGAGCAGGTTTCAAGAAATCTTATATTTCTAGCAGCAGCATATAATGGCGGTCCAGGAAATTTACAAAAATGGAAAAATGAAACAAATTATATGGAAGACTCACTCTTTTTTATGGAAAGTATTCCATCAAGAGAAACAAGATGGTTCATAGAAAAGATCTTAACAAAATATTGGATTTACCAAAATAAAAACAATAAAGAAATGCGTTCCCTAAAAATGCTAGCAAATGGAAATGATCCGCTTTATTAATAGGTTATGCCAATTGATACTTCTCTAGATTTTGTTCCAATAAATATTGCTGTTATTACAATTTCAGATTCAAGAACTAAAGAAAACGATACATCTGGAGACACATTAGAAAAGCGTATTACTGATGCTGGTCATACAATGATTAAACGGACAATTATACCAGATGATGTTTCTCAAATAAAAGATACCTTAAACACAATGTCAAAAGAAAAAGAGATTGATTGTATTATTACAACTGGTGGTACTGGTCTAACAGGAAGAGATACAACACCAGAAGCTGTAAATGCTATTGCTAGTAAACATATTGATGGATTTGGTGAATTATTTCGCCAAGTTAGTTTTGAAAAAATTGGTACATCGGCTATACAATCACGAGCTGTTGCAGCCTTAATAAATAGTACGTATGTTTTTTGTTTGCCAGGATCAACAGGTGCATGCAAAGATGGTTGGGATGAAATTTTACAATATCAATTAGACATTAGACACAAGCCCTGTAATTTTGTTGAAATCATGCCAAGATTAAATGAAAAGTAGTGAGTGATTTTTCTATAGAGAAATCAATTGGTAGACCTGTAATTGGTTTAGATGAAGTTGGCAGAGGTCCATTGGCAGGCCCTGTGGTGAGTTGTGGATGTTATTTTTCTAACTATAATGATTTAGAATCAGAAATACCTATAACCGATTCAAAGAAACATACAGCAAAACAAAGAGAAAAATTATTTTTATTTTTTAAAAAATTACAAAAAGAAAGAAAACTTCAATATTACTTAGGCTACGCAAGTGTTGAAGAAATAGATGAAATTAATATTTTGGAAGCAACAAAATTATCGATGAAAAGAGTAATAGATAAATTTAATTTTGAAAATCCACATCTTATTATTGATGGAAACTTTTCATTAAATTATCAAAATGAAAAATCTATAATAGGTGGCGATAAAAAATCTTTATCGATTGCAAGTGCATCTATTATTGCAAAAGTTCACCGTGATCGACTGATGAGTATACTTGATAGCAAATTTACATTTTATGATTGGAAAAAAAATGCAGGTTATGGAACTAAAAAACATATTGATGCAATATACAAACACGGGATAACTAAGTTTCACCGAAAATCATTTGAGCCAATTAAATCATTATTAAAAAAATAACTAAGTAAGTTTTAAAATGCCAGAATAATCTAATATTATATTACTTATTTTCCATTTAAATCCATTAAATTTGAATATTACAGTAAAAGGTATATCTTGATGATAAACTGATAACTTAAAATGGATTGGGGTAATAAAAAAAAAATATTGCGTAGCATTAAGTTTATTAATTAATCTATTAATTTTAATTTTTAAACTTTCTTTATTTTCATCAAAAGGAGTGTTTTGCGAATTATCGTTTGTATTATTAACAATATCAGACTCTTTATTAATATTAGATTCTGAAATATATTCATTAAAGCTATAATATCCGATGTTCATTAAATATTTTTGAAAATAAATAGGTAATTCTTTAGAGTTATCATAAAAATAAAGCATAATTTTTGGATCAGATAATTCTCTCGATATAGATTTAGAAGAATTAAGAAATGTTTTTAAAATAAATTCCTCACTAAATTCACCACTCAAATCAGTATTATTATTTTTTATAATCAAAATTTTTGATAAATTTGTTAGATTACTTTCAATAAATTTTTTTGAATTTATATACAAATTATTGCTTAATTCACTATCAAGTACGAAACTTGATAATGATTCATAATTTTTACCACCAACATAATTAGATATTTTTACAAAACTGAAAATAAAAGTTGTAAATAGATATAAAAAAATAAAAAGAATTATAAAAATTAAAAATTTAATATTCATTAAAATTATATTACCACTTATTTAAAATTTACAATTAATTTAACATGCATAATTTGCATACCAAATATTATTTTATTATGCTTCAAAAAGATGCGACAAACACTAAATAGTTATTAAGTTTCATCATTCCTCCCATTTGATGAACTATTTTAGGGGTCTACGGACCCCTTTTTTTATGTTTTTAGCTAAATTATATGGTTATCCCTACCTTAAGATTCCCCCTGTTGATAACTCAATTGACCTGACTCCATATCTGCTTAAAGATTCTTTTTATCAATTATGAAGAAAAATAAGATCATTTTAGGCGATTCAACTAAGGAAATGAAAAAACTAAAAGACCATTCTGTTGATCTTATTTTTGCTGATCCACCCTATAATCTTCAATTAAAGGATACTTTATACAGACCTGATCAAACAACAGTCGAAGCAGTTACACAAGATTGGGATAAATTTAGTACGTACAAAGAATATGATCAATTTACCAATGAATGGCTTAGTGAATGTAAAAGAGTGTTAAAAAAAGGTGGAGCACTGTGGGTGATAGGTAGTTATCATAATATTTTACGTGTGGGTTCTACGATTCAGGATGAAGGTCTATGGATTTTAAATGATATCATTTGGCATAAAACAAATCCTATGCCAAATTTTCGTGGTACACGTTTTACAAATGCCCATGAAACATTATTGTGGTGCACAACATCAAGAGAAGCGAAATACACATTCAACTATCAAAATCTTAAAGAACTAAATGAAGGAAAACAAATGCGAAGTGACTGGTATATTCCTATTTGTTCAGGGAAAGAAAGACTGCGAAAAGATAATAATCAACGATCACACCCAACACAAAAACCAGAAGCTCTACTCTACCGAATTCTATTAGCCTCAACAAACAAAGGTGATCTTGTTCTTGATCCTTTTTCAGGAAGTGGAACAACTGCTGTTGTTGCAAAAAAATTACAACGTAACTTTATTGGCATAGAAAAAGATAAAGACTACGTTAAACTTTCAAAAGAACGATTAAAGAAAACCAAAGTATTGAAAGAAGAAGTTGTCATTATTTCAAAGAGCAGAAAAGAATTACCAAAAGTTCCTTTTGGTGAATTAGTCGAGCAAGGAATTATTCCACCTGGTGCTGTATTAACTGATAAAAAAGAACGTTTTAAAGCAACGGTGAGTATTGATGGAACACTTAAAATAAAAGATTTAACAGGTTCTATTCATCAAATGGGAGCAAAGATACAAGGACTACCAAGTTGTAATGGATGGGATTTTTGGCATGTAAAAGATAAGTCTAAATCAATACTACTAGATGAAATACGATCTAATTACCGTAAAGATAAATTGAATTAGTATTTTTTTGCTACACGCTGATAAATTTTCGGCATGTAGACAAATAGAGTGAGTGCTCTTACAATAAAGAAAAAGCAGAGAGACATCCATAATCCTGTATTCCCAAAACTTGCTATTAAAAAGAAAGAGACAACAACATAGATGGCAACAGAGATGATCATGGCATTACGCAGTTCTGTTGTTTGCGATGCACCAACAAAAATACCATCAAATTGAAAACAAAAAGAAGCAGCAAAAGGAATGATGATTACCCAGTAGGAGAATGAAAAACTAATCTCTCGAATGTCAGGTAAATCAGTCATCATAATAATAAAATAATTTTTACTAAAGAAAAAGATTACACATATCACTAGGCCAGTTACTGTACTTAAGATAAAGGAATTTTTTATGACATCTTTTAATAATTGTTTATTTTTTGATCCAATAGAATACCCAACAATACCCTCTGTGGAGAAAGCATAAGCATCAAGAACATAGGAAGAAAGCATAATAAGATTAAGCAATATTACATTAGCAGCAACAGTTTCTTCACTGATGGATGTTCCTAGATAAGTAAAATATAAAAAAGAAAAAGAAAGAAGAATAGATCTAATAAATATATTAAAATTTATATTAAAAATATTTTTAACTTTATTGAAATTGAAAATTTTTTTTATATCGAATTTCAATTTAGTCATCTTTTTTAAGTCATAGAATGTATAAAATAAAAAAATTATTGTTGTCAGCGTTGAGGCAACAAGCGTCCCTAACGCAACACCTAAAACGTTTAAGTCAAAATATAAAACAAAAACTAAGCTGAAAATTATATTTGAAATGGAATAAAAACCTACAATGAGACTGGATGTTTTTGTTTTTTGTAAACCAATAAACAATCCTGTGATCACAAAAATAGTTAGCTCACCAAAAGAAGAGTAAATACGAAAAGTAAAATAATCTTTGAAATAAAGTTTTGTTTCCTTCGATAACTCAAAAATAGATAAGGAAATATTATATATGTATTTTTGAAAAATAACTAATAAGAGGGAAATAATAATAACAAAAGAAATATTTCTTAAAAAAATATTTATGATTTCTTCATAATTTTTGGATCCATCTGCTTGTGCTATCATTCCAACCGTACCTGATCGTAAAAAACCTAAACTACCAAAAAGAATGGAAAAGACACTTGCCGCAATACTTGTAGCAACCAAGTAACTAGCATTATCAAGGTTGCCCATCAAACCCGTATCAACAATAGCCACAAAAGGAATGACTAAATTTGCAAAGAAAATAGGGATAGATAGTTTAAAAATATTTTGAATGGATGATATTGACGTCATTTTAAGAATAAGAATTTTAATAAGTTAATTGTTTTGAGGTTTTTTAAAATTTGTTCAAGTAGTAAGAATAAAAAAACCCCCGTATGTGGGGGTTTTATAAATTCGGCTCATCACCTAATGCGAGGCCTTTTAAAAAAAGGTCTGCTTAAATTGCTTGTTTAGCTTTGGTTGTGGACACCACCCTTATTGTGTTGGCGGACTCATTTTTTTAACTCCTTTACTTGGGAGCACGATCAATTTTAACTATATGAGATTCTAATTTTTTTTCAAATAGAATATTGGTAAAAACTAATACTAAAGTATTTGGCAAATGAATTAAAAAGAATATAATTCACTATCTTTATTTCTGAAATCTTATAAAGCTCTCATAAGTTTAAATGAAAATTGGCAAATACAAATACGAATTTGATTTCTTTAGTTGGATAAAAAAAACAGAACTCGTAGAGCTAGATAGAGTTAATCCATCTGATGATCCTGTTCGCCCTGAACTTGATAATGATTTTCGTAGAGCAAAGGGAAGAAAAATTTTCGGTCTAAAGTATAAAGACGATATTGAAGGCGTAGCTTGTTTTGCTTTTACTAACGAAATACCCACAACTATTAAAGAAATGGATTTAATGAGCATTGAGGAAGATCAAGCAACCATTCCTATTGCTTACACAGTCTGGTCTTTTAAAAAAGGTGCAGGGAAAAAAATTATGAAAGAGTTACAAAAATACATTAAAGAAAAAAAGCAATTTCAAAGCATTGTTACTCTTTCCCCTCTAACTCCTGTTGCTACCCATTATCATATTCGAAATGGCGCAAGATTAATTAAAATTAACCCTACAACACAGAACTTTGAATATAAAATTTAAGAATTTTATTCAGAAATAGTTGTTGTTGATTTTACATAATACGCATCAAGATAACAAGATCCATCTGTCCACTCATCAGCATAAAGACTTGTGGATGTTCCAAATGCTATATCAATTTTAGGAGCTATTAATCCAACAGTATAATTAGATTCTAAACTATAAATTTGGGTAAAAGTATCAGTATTTACATCGGGATCGTCCATAGCCAGTCCGTATTTGCCAGTTAGACTTGATATATCTTTTGTATAATTTGTGGTTTGATTCGATCCGCTATCACAAGCTGCATTTGCACAAATTGTTGTTCCGCCTCCTGTTGTATCTGTCTGTAAATAAAATACATTTTCTTCTGCATTAGCAGCAGCATCAGCTTCACTAGCTTCACATACTCCATACTGCAAAGATTTATATTTACCAGTCGTAGAATTATAAGTAGAATCAGATTCTGTTCTACACCAACAATTACTGTCTATTTCCACATAACCTTTCATTGAAAATTCTCTTGTTAAAGTGGGCTTAACATGGCTAAAAGTAGTACCAATTGGAAGTCCAGAGGTTGAAACAAATGATCCTACCTCTGATCCAGCTGTTACAGAAGCAACATCAAAAGTTTTATTCCCAGTTCCAACTGTTGTAGCGCCTGTGCAAGTTGTGTCAGTCTTACTAGCAAGTGGAGCTGCGGTGCACAGTTCTATTTTTGTTAATGTAACTTTATAAACTGTTGCTTCACCAAGTTCTGCAAAAGACTGAAAAGAAAAATTGAGACAAAATAATAGTGACAAAAGTGATATTATAATTTTCATTCGACTAACCTCGTTATTACTACTCCCGTACCTTCTGACTCAATGGCTTGTTTGTTACTCCTTCTAACAATACTAAGTAGTTCTGTACTCATATCAAATTGAACAAATGCTTTTTCACTAACAAAATCTGTTGACGCAGTTGGTGTTTGTCTTGGTGGATAAATAAAAGTAATTTTTGCAAAGTTATCAGTTCCAGAAATATTATTATCATCAAAACCTACTTCTGCTATTAAATTTGGTGTTAATGCCATTTCTAAACTAAGTGTTTCACCTTGAGAATCTTTTGAATTTTTTTCAGCTTCCCATCTATATGATTTACCAATTACATTTACCCATGGAATATATGGAACTTGACCAACAATACTAATATCATAACCATCAAGTGTTCTTTCAGTGTAGTCTCCAACAGTTTTACCTCCACTTATTGCAGAATAATAATTTGCTAGGGCATCAAAAGCAGATGATCGTAGTTCTACCCCAACACTAGCTCGAGCATTTCCTTTTTCATCGTAATCAAAGAAAACATTTGCGCCTGTCATAGAAGTTTTACTATCTGATAATTTTCTGTAACCTACTCCAATATTTCCAGCTATTCGACTTTCACCTCTAATTTTGTGATCACTTAATTGTAACTGGATAAAAGTTGCATCAACACTATGGTGTATTGCAATTGGCCTTACTGTTACAATAGAAAATTCAGGTTTATAATCCTCCCCCATGTCAATACGAACTTGTGTATCGCCCTCACCATCTAATATGTTTTCTACAGCTTCGGATAGTCCTGATGTAAATCGATCTATAAGTCCTTGTTTAATTTTTTCTTCATCTCCAGCAAAGACATTAAAAGAAATAAGAAAAGTGATTAGAAGTATTATTAAACGCATAAGTATTTATAATCATAATACTAATAAAATATAAGTGTTTTTTCTATTAGTATTTATTTCCATCCTCGAAACCAATTTGTTTCAGCATATTCTGATAACTTATATGTACACCAATAGCTGTTTTTCTTAATTTTTTTGAATTTTTTATGATTATATCTTTCTGGCCAATCATCTTCAAAACCATAAGATCCTCCATGAGCCCTACCTGATCTTTCTGCTAAATGACAGACCATAGGCAATGGATCATATGGATCATCAGACGTTGGCGCCATATAAACTGAGTCTTTCAAATCAGGGCAACTTTCATCACCATGTTCATAAATCATTTTACCAAGAATATACTGATTGTTTTCATTACTGAGAACACTAGGGCCACTAACATGGCCGTTTCGATTTCCTTTCGTACATTTCCATGAAAAACCGTTACCATGAAGTAATTCGTGAATTGTAATTTTTATAATATCTTCTCTGGAGCCAGCTCTCTTCATAAATGTATAACCTGAGTGAACACCCATTTGCCCACCATCCCTATGTGTAAAGCTATCAACAAATGAGTAATATAATTTTTTTGGATTATTAAAACCAAGATTTTGAATAAAATAATCTGGATAATTATTATTCCATCCTTTTTTTGTGCCTTTCTTATCAAGTCTTACAAAAGAAATATCTAATTTACCATCTTGCCTATAATCTAATTTATATTTCTGTTTATTGCCGGTTAGCTCAAACATTTTCTGATTCATTTCTTCAATTATTTTTTCCAATTCACCATTAATGTCTAACTCATTGTCTTTTCCATTTATATCAAGCATATAAATAAAATGGATTTGGTAATCATCATTTGTATCTGGTTGGTCTTCAAAAAATCTACCATCTTTAAGATCTGAAGCATTTGCTGAATTAAAGATTAAAACCAGGGTAATTATAAAAATATATTTCATAATATAATTAAATATTAAATTTTTTATTAACTCAACTAAGTTTCAAAAAAATTCCCTTTTTATTTTAAAATATGAACTATTTACTTAACAAATCGATATAAAATAAATATTGTTGGAAATGGCCTACCAGATAAATACTAATTATTCCGTTACTTTTGATGATGTTCTGCTCTCACCAGCATATTCGGAAATTAAACCTAAAGAGGTAGATACATCGATTACCATTGGAAAAGTCAAATTACATATTCCAATACTCTCTGCTGCTATGGATACAGTGACAGAGAATAAAATGGCGATCAATCTCGCACTACATGGTGGTCTAGGAGTTATTCACCGTAATATGCCAATTGATAAACAAGCAAGCGAAGTTAACAAAGTTCATAGCTTTAAAGTTAACGCTAAAAAATTTCAACATGCTGTAATTAATTCTAATGGAAAGATTGCGGTGGGCGCTGCAATTGGTGTTGAAAATAACGCGTACTTACGACTATTAGAATTATTAAAAGTTGGTGTTGATATAGTCTTTATTGATGTTGCTCATGCACATACAAAAACAACTTTACTGTTTATTGAAAAAGCAAAAAAAGTTTTAAAGAAAACACCTCTCATAGTTGGAAACATCGCTACAAAAAAAGCTGCATCAGATTTAATTAGTGCTGGTGTAGATGCTATTAAAGTAGGTATTGGACCAGGATCAATTTGTACAACAAGGGTTGTGACTGGTGTTGGTATTCCTCAACTCTCCGCTGTGATGGATACATATCAAGCTGCCAAAAAATTTAAAATTCCTGTGATTGCAGATGGAGGAATAAAAACATCAGGTGATATTGCGAAAGCTATAGCAGGCGGTGCAAGTGCTTGCATGATAGGGTCTTTATTTGCCGGCACTGAAGAATCACCAGGAAAATTATTAACGATTAAAGGTAAAAAATTTAAATCCTATAGAGGTATGGGTTCGGTAGGAGCAATGCAAAAAGGTTCTTTTGATCGATACTCCCAAGAAGAAACAAAGAATGCAAAAAAATTAGTGGCAGAAGGTGTGGAAGGGATGGTTCCATATAAAGGTAAAATAGAAGATGTAACGTATCAACTTGTTGGCGGTTTAAAATCGTCAATGGGTTACACTGGTCATAAAACAATTAAGAAAATGCAAGGCAATTGTAAGTTTGTGTTTATTTCTAAAGCAGGAGCCCGCGAAAGTAATGTCCACGATGTCATTATGTAATAATGTATCGAATCATCATTGAATTGATACAATAAAACAAAAATGACCTCAGCATCAACAAAATATAAGGTAGCAATTGTGATGGGAAGTAAGTCTGATTATGCTACCATGAAAAATTGTGAAAAAATTTTAAGATTACTGAAAGTAAAGTTTGAAACCAAAATTGTTTCTGCACACCGTACACCAGAGAGAATGTTTAAATTTGCCAAAGCAGCTGAAGATAATAATTTTTCTGTCATTATTGCCGGTGCAGGAGGCTCTGCACATTTACCAGGGATGATTGCATCATTAACAACTATACCTGTGATCGGTGTACCAATAGAAAGTCGTAAATTAAAGGGATTGGATAGTTTGTTATCTATAGTACAAATGCCAAAAGGTATTCCTGTTGGTAGTGTGGCAATTGGTGAAGATGGAGCAATGAATGCTGGTTTATATGCAGCTTCCATTATTGCTCTTACGGATAAAGAAACTAAGAAAAATTTAAAAAATTATCGAAGTAAACAATCTAAAGCTGTTAAACAAAAACCATAAGTCATGAATACACCCACACTTGGCATTATCGGTGGTGGACAATTAGGAAGTCTTTTAGCAGATGCAGCAAAAAAAATAGATATAAAAACCGTCATATTAAGTGATGATCCTGATGCGCCCGGGAAACATTTTGCGACTAAATTTATTTTTGGTCAGTATGATGATGATACAACAATAAATAATTTTATTAATGCAGTTGATCTTGTTACATATGAATTTGAAAATATTCCCTTCGCAATACTAAAAAAGATTAATGAAAAGAAACAAGTTTTACCTAAACCAGAAATTAATCGACTCATTCAACACCGGGAAACAGAAAAAAAATTTCTCAATGATAATAATATAACAACAACAAAATATGTGATTGTTAAAAATGAAAAGGATTTGAGTGAAAATGTAAACTTGCTTCCTGGTTTGTTAAAAACAACAACATTAGGATACGATGGTAAAGGTCAGTATAAATTACAAACTGTAGATGAAATTACGAACGAAATTGATTTTACAAAAGAATACATTTTAGAAAAACTCATTAATCTTAAAAAAGAAATTTCAGTCGTCATTACTCGTTATGATCAAAATAGTTATGAGATCTATGAACCTATTGAGAATGTTCATGAAGAACAAATTTTAAAATATTCAACAATACCAAGTGATATTTCTGATAACATACGAATAAAATCAATTGAGTGGGCAAAACACGTTGTAGAAAAACTAGATTATATTGGAACATTATGTGTAGAATTTTTTATTGATACTGATGATAATTTATATGCTAACGAAATTGCTCCTCGTGTTCATAATTCTGGGCATTTGACAATGAACTCTCATAATATTAGTCAATTTGAAAATCATGTACGAGCAGTATGCGGCTTAGAAAAGATCGAAACAAAAAAATTATATAATGCTAAAATGATTAATTTAATTGGTGATGAGATATCACTTTACCGAAATAAAACATTTAAGGATAACGAATTTTTTTATGATTATTTAAAAACAGAAATTAAACAAAAAAGAAAAATGGGTCATTTAACGATTATAGAAAAATAAATTATTAACTTTAATTAAATTGATCAGTTAACTGCGTTACTAATTGATATTTATTGGCAACATTTACTAAGTCTTCTCCTTCACGAAAAGATTGCTTATCTAATTGTTTAGTGGGATCTCCTCCAGGCCATATTCGCCAACTATCATTATCAATGACATCAGATAAAACTAACGAATTATCCCATACTTTAAAACCAAGCTCAAACTTAATATCAACCAAATGTATAGGACCATCAATTGTCTTAATAGTTTTCCATTTGTCTTCAATAAGCTCAAAACTTGGAAGAATAATTTTATTAATAGCTATTTCTAATTCTTGATCAGACAATAATTTTTTGGTTTTCATCAAGCTTTTGCTTGTTATAGGTTGTTTGGCAGAAAATAACTCCCATTCTTCTCCAGTTTTAACAAAAGGATCCGTAAATACACCCTCTTCCCATTTTCCATCTTTTAAAAATTGTCTTCTCGCTTCACTCTCATTCATTTGAACAGGTTCTTCAACATGTGGAGGGATAACAACCGCTTGTTTATGAAATATTTCCCAAACTAAGTTTTCAAATTGATGAGGATTGCTTTTATCTTTTTCAAATTGAGTGTTTCTGCTTAAATAACTTCCCCATGCATAGCGTCTAACTACAAATTCTAAAGGAAGCATAATGCAGTTGTAACTTAAAAGACTATTTGGCGAATCTTGTTTAATAAATGATGTTGAGATACCTGCCTTGCTTAGCATACTAAACACATTACTTGTTTGTTTTGTCTTTTGTATTCCAATATCTTTAATTTCCTCTTTCTTCGCTGCATCCCCACCTGTTAAAAAATCTTTTGTTACAATTCGAATGATATTTTGATCATTTGTTTTCTCAATAATTTTTGTTTTTCCTTCAACTAAAAAAGAATTACTCATCAATATATCTCCAGCCGATATCTTTTCGATAATATCCCTCATCCCAATTAATTTGATTGATTATATTGTGAATATTTTCTCTAATAGTTTTTAAATCCTTACCCGTATTAGAGATATTTAAGACGCGCCCACCATTAGAGAGCCATTTGTTTTCTTTAAGCATTGTTCCTGCATGAAATATATAGTCATCCATTGTTAAAGTAAGATTTTCCAAATTATTAATTGGTGTTAATTTTTTATAATCCTCAGGATAACCATGAGCAGCCATTACTACTGTCATGGCATAATCATTTTTCCACTTAATTTTTTTTATTTCATTTAAGGTGCCTATCGCTGATGCATGAAGGAGTTCTAATAAATCTGTTTCTAATAGTGGAATAATTGCTTGTGTTTCCGGATCGCCAAAACGAACATTAATTTCGAGTAAATTTGGACCCTTATCTGTTAGAATTAATCCTGCATAAAACATTCCTTGATACTTGATGCCTTGTTCAGCAAGATGTTGAACGATAGGTTCAACAAATGTTTTGGATAATTCATTCATTTTATTTGACGAAATAGAAGGAACAGGTGTGTAGGCTCCCATACCACCAGTATTTAACCCTTTTTCTCCTTCTAAGATTTTTTTATGATCTTGTGCTGTTGTAAGTGGCAACACAAATCCATTTTTATCAACAAGTGAAAATAGGCTTACCTCTTCACCAACTAAAAATTCTTCAATAACAACAACTGAACCAGCATCACCAAAAGAATTATCTTTAAAACATTTTATCAGTGCATCTTTTGCATCTTCCATTGTTTGACAAATAATAACTCCTTTTCCTGCTGCTAAACCATCAGCTTTAATAACAAGAGGATAGGATTGGTTTTGACAAAAAATGAAGGCATCATCATAGTTGTCAAATACGTCATAAGCAGCTGTTGCTATATGTAATTTTTTACAAATATCTTTTGTAAACTTTTTTGATTTTTCTAGTTCAGCTCCCATCTGATCAGGGCCAAAGACTAAAATAGAATTGTTCATTAAAAGGTTGGATAATCCTTTAGTTAAAGGTAGTTCTGGACCTATTACCACGAGATCAATTTTATTTTCTAGACAAAATTGAAGAATAGCATCATGATCATTAACATCTGTGATAATTGAAGAAGCAATCTCACTGATACTATCACTTCCAGGAATACAATATAAATTAGAACAATTAGGAGATTGTTTTATACCATAACATAATGCGTGCTCTCTTCCACCATTACCAATGACAAGAACGTTCATGAAAAAAAATAATTCATTAATTAATTATTTGAAGCAAGACTTAAGAATGAAAGTTTTTTTAAGCTTTCGTCATTCAAGTAATCTAAAGGTCTGACTGGATACTCTCCAGTAAAATAATGATCAGTAAATTGAGGATTATCATTATCTCTCTCATCATAACCAAGAGCTTGATACAAACCATCTAATGATAAAAATTTTAATGATTTAGCTCCAATATATTTACACATTTCCTCTAAATTTTTGTTTGCAGCTAATAATTCTTCTTGGGTCGGAGTATCAACTCCATAAAAATCAGGATATTTAATTGCAGGTGAAGCAATACGCATATGGACTTCTTTTGCGCCAAAATCATAAAGCATTTTTATTATCTTAGTGGATGTTGTTCCTCGAACCAATGAGTCGTCAATTAAAACAACTTTCTTTTTTTTAATAGAACTTTGGTTAGGATTTAGTTTTAACTTTACACCTAAACTTCTAATTTGCTGGGTTGGCTCAATAAATGTCCTCCCCACATAATGATTTCGTATTAATCCTAATTCAAAAGGAATACCAGACTCTTGACTAAAACCAAGCGCAGCAGGAACACCTGAGTCTGGAACTGGTACGACTACATCAGGTTTTATATCGGTTTCTTTTGCTAAGTATGTACCTAAATTTTTTCTATATTCATAGGCGGTTTTATTTTTTAAAATACTATCTGGCCGCGAAAAATAAATATATTCAAAAACACATGGTTTGATTTGTTTTTTTGGAAAAGGTCTTCGACTTTCAACTTTATTATCTTTAATAACTACAACTTCTCCATTTTCAATTTCACGGATAAATTTTGCACCTATAATGTCTAGCGCGCAAGTTTCAGAGGCAAGGATAAATGCATTTTTAAATTTACCTAAAACAAGTGGTCGAATACCTAACGGATCTCTTGCACCAATCAACGTACCATTAGCAATAATTGATAAAGCATAACCACCTTGAATTTGCATTAAAGCATCAATAATTTTATTTAAAATATCTTTCTTTTTTGAACGAGCTACAAGTTGAACAATTGTTTCGGTATCTGATGTTGTTTGAAATATTGCACCTTCACGTACCATTTGCTCTCTTAAAAGTAGTGCATTAGTTAAATTACCATTATGAGCAATACTAATAGCTCCACCATGAAGGTCAGCATAAAAAGGTTGTATATTCCTTATTGTTTCACCGCCCGTTGTTGAATAGCGATTGTGTCCTATCGCAATTTTTCCCTTTAACTTGTCTAATGAGTGTTTCTTCGTAAAATTATCGCCAACCAATCCAAATTTTCTTTCTGAGTGATAGGAGTTGCCATCATAACTTACAATTCCACAACCTTCTTGACCACGGTGTTGCAACGCATGCAAACCAAGAGCTGTTAAGGCAGCAGCATCCTTAGTTCCACTTATTCCAAAAACTCCACACTCCTCATTAAATCTGGGAACATGAGATTGCCTTACCTTGAATTTTTTTAAGAAATTTTGTCGATTTTTCATCTTACTGTTGTCTTGTTAAAAGTGTTTTTGCAATCATCTGTAATGCTCTAGGATAAACCTTATGCTCTTCTATCAATATTTTCTTTGAGAGTGATTCGGTATTATCTTTCTTCAAAATCTTTACTTTTTTTTGCAATATAATCTTTCCAGAGTCAATTTTAGTGCTAACGTAATGAACACTACAACCAGAATAGCTCGCTTTAGCCTTTATAGCCTGATCCTGAGCATTTAACCCTTTGAAAGCTGGAAGATAAGATGGATGAATATTGATTAATCGCGATCGCCACTGCCTGACAAATTTTGAGTCTAAAACTTGCATAAAACCAGCCAAACAAATGATATCTATATTTTTTAGATACTTCATGACTTTGTTTTCGAAATTTTTTCTTGGGATAAAATGTATAAATGGAATTTTATTTTTTTTGGCAATAGTTAAACCTTTTGCTTTGGAATTATTAGAGACGACTAATTGAACCTCTACTAAACTTTGTTTTGTAAATGATGATTGTATTAGTGATTCTAAATTGGAACCTCTTCCCGATATGAAAATAGCAACCTGTAATTTTTTCAACTAATTGTGCACCTTGATGATTTGTTAACTTCTATTTTCCCAATTTCAAAAATATCTAAATTTTCATCTTTTATTAATTGCTCAAATTCTTTGTAATTATTTTTTGAAATAGTCATTATCAAACCTAATCCACAATTAAAGGTCTTCAACATTTCTTCATCTGAAATGTTAGCTAAACTTTGAAACCATTGGAAAATTTCTTCATCACAAATAAATTTTTTATCAATCCTTGCTGATAAATTTTCAGAGAGCATTCTTGGTGCATTGCCAATAATACCTCCACCTGTAATATGAGAAATACCGTTGATAAGATTTGTCATTAAAATTTTTTTTAAAAAAGGAAAATATAATTTTGTTGGAGCCATTAAGGCTGCTGCATTAGTTTCATAAGATGATTTAAATTCTGTTTCTTTATGTAAATCTATATTTTTATCTTTTAAAACTTTTCGAATGAGAGAATATCCATTTGAATGAAAGCCCGAAGATCTAATCCCATATAGAAGATCATCTTCTTTCATGACATCTCTTTTAGGTAGAATTTTTTTTCTCTCTACTGCACCAACACAAAATCCAGCAAAATCAAAGTCATCTTTTTTATAAAGCCCAGGCATCTCTGCTGTTTCACCGCCTATAAGTGAACAATTATTTATCTTACAAGCTTCAGTGATGCTTTTCATAATTTTTAAAAAAGAATTTTTATCAATTTTAGAAGAAGCATAATAATCTAAAAAAAATAATGGCTCTGCACCGTGGCAAAGAATATCATTAAGGCACATACCAACAAGATCATGACCTAAACCATCTAAAAAATCAGTTTCAATCCCTAATAATATTTTTGTCCCTATGCCATCTGTACCAGAGACTAATAAAGGGTCATCATATCCACAATTTTTAAGGTCAAAAATACCACCAAATCCACCAATTTTGTCAAAATTTCCATTTCTGTTTGTTGATTTGCTTAGCTCAGAAATATCTTCAACAAGGGCATCTGTATTTTCTATATCAACACCTGCTTCTTTATATGTTGTCATATTTAATTAGTTTTAAACGAATCGTTAACGAGTAAACTATTAATATAGTAAATTAAGTTGATTCGTACTCATAATGACAAATACAATTCAAATTCTCTCCATTGAGAAGACAGGGAAAGAAAGCTCACTACAAAAAGAACATAATAATAAATCCATCAAAATTATAGATGGATATTTCTTTTCGAAAAATCTTGATGGTCAAAAGTTTACTAAAATAAGTAAACTTATTTCTAATGACGTTTCTCAAACAATATTAACAAAAGAAAATGTAAATAAGGTTTTATCTAGTTATAGTAATTTCAATTGGGTTGTAGAAATAAAATTTTTACCAGGTGTAACTGATAATATAGCTACAACCGTAAAAGAAATAATTAAAGATAATCTAAAAAGTAGTTTTAAAAGTTTTGAACTAGGTTCAACAAAAATTATTTTAATCAAAGGAAGAAAAGAAGATATTATCAAAATATCTAAAAATGAAGCAAATCCCTTAATTCAAACAATTAAGATTTATCCATTTAAAAAATATTTAAATAATTTTAAAAAAGATCAATTTAAAATAGAAAAGGTAAAATTACCGAAAAAAAAATACAGTAAAAAAGAAATTAATTTAGATATTTCTGATTATCATCTAAGTCTCATTGGTAAACTTGGTATTGAAGAAAATGATAAATCTAGAAGAGGAACACTTGGCTTAGATCTAGAATCTTTAAAAGCCATAAGAAATTATTTTTCCACTATAAAACGTAAACCAACAGATGTAGAAATTGAAACATTAGCACAGACGTGGTCCGAGCACTGTAAACACAAAATATTTTCAGCTAAAATTGATGACATTAACGAAGGTATATTTAAAAAATACATTAAAGGCGCTACTGAAAAAATTATTCAATTAAGAAAAGATAATTTTTGTGTTTCTCTTTTTACGGATAATGCGGGTGGAATAGAATTTAATAAAGATTGGATTATTTGTCATAAAGTTGAAACACATAATACACCTTCAGCATTAGATCCTTTTGGCGGAGCAATCACTGGAATTGTTGGTGTAAATAGGGATTGTCTTGGATTTGGGAAAGGAGCAAAACCTATAGCTAATACGTATGCATATTATTTAGCAGACCCAAATAAAAAATATCAATTGTATCGTCAAAAAAATAAGGATCCAATGCTTCCAGCAAATTTTATTGCTAAGGGTATTATCAGTGGTGTTAGAGTTGGGGGAAATTGCTCAGGTATTCCTACTCCTCAAGGTAATGTGTATTTTGATGACCGGTTCGCAGGAAAGCCCCTTGTATTTTGTGGAACAGTTGGGATTATTCCAAAAAAAATTAGAGGAAAATTATCACATAAGAAGAAAGCTAATCCAGGAGATATCATACTAATGGCTGGAGGTAGAGTGGGAAAAGATGGTATTCACGGTGCAACATTTTCATCAGAAGAGTTAGATCCTAATAGTCCAGTTTCTGCCGTACAAATTGGTGATCCAATAACACAAAAGAAAATGTCTGATGTCATCATTAGAGAATTGCGTGATGAAAATCTTTACTCAAGCATAACAGATAATGGAGCGGGAGGATTATCATCATCAATTGGAGAAATGGCGAAAGAGAGCGGTGGTTTTATAGTTAATCTTGAAAAGGTTCCCCTCAAATATAATGGTTTATATCCTTGGGAGATTTGGGTTTCTGAATCACAAGAAAGAATGACACTAGCAGTACCTCCAGCAAACGTAAAAAAAGTTATTAAGAGATTTAATGCAAGAGGTGTGGAAGCAACAATAATTGGTAAGTTTATTAAAAAAGAAAAAGCTATAGTAAAATATAATAAAACTAAAATTCTCAATTTAGATATGGAATTTCTTCATGAAGGTTATCCTAAATTAAATTTAAAAACATCTTTTCCAAAAATTAAAAAAGAAAAGAAAAAAATAATTAAAAAAAGTTCCTTAATAGATAAATTACATAAACTTCTCTCTAGTCCAAATATTGTATCAAAAGAATTTATAGCCACGCAATATGATCATGAAGTACAAGCTACCTCTATTATAAAACCATTACAAGGCGAAGGCAGAGTTTTTGGAAATGCTACTGCTATTAAACCTATATTTGATGATGAAAAATCAATAGCTCTTTCTCAAGCTGCATATCCTCAGTACGCCGAAACAAATCCTTATGATATGGCTGGGTGCTCTATTGATACAGCATATAAAAATTTAATTGTAAGTGGTGCCAGCTCAAAAAAAATTGCAATTCTTGATAACTTTTGTTGGTGTAGCTCCGATGAACCTGATCGCTTATATCAATTGAAAGAAGCGGCAAAAGCTTGTTATGATTATGCAGTTGCTTACCAAACACCATTTATTTCAGGAAAAGATAGTATGTTTAATGATTTTAAAGGTTTTGATAAAACTGGGAAATCAGTAAAAATTTCAATACCTCCAACTTTGCTTATTTCTTCTATTGGGGTGGTAGATAAAATTTCACACTTAACAAAAATAACACCAGATGATGGTGATATACTTTTAGTTTTAGGAAATACCCGTAATGAATTACAGGATAGTGTTTATTCCAAAATTATAGGTTATGAAAAATCAAAAAATCCAGTTGTAAATAGCAAGGATGCACTTCGCACATATAAAAATTTTGAAAAAGCTAATAAACTCGGAATTATAAATTCAGCAATTGGAATAGATTTGGGTGGAATTGGAATTGCAATTACAAAGATGGCAATTGCTTCAAAGAAAGGTTTAACTATTGATTTAAAACTAAAAAATAAAATCTCAGTTGACCAATTTTTATTTTCTGAAACACAAAGTAGAATTCTTGTTTCCCTTAAAAAAAATAAGTTAGCCAATTTTAAAAAATTATTTAAAGCTTCTGATTATACAATTATTGGTAAATGTACGGGTTCAGATGTAATTGAGTTTAAAGATAACAAAGAAATTATGAGAGGTAAAATTTCAGATTTTGCTAAGTCATACAAACAAAATATTAAAGGGTTATGAACGTATTAGTCTTGTCAGGTTATGGTATTAATTGTGAAAATGAAACACTACATGCATTTGAAGTAGTAGGATTTAAAGGAAAAATTATTCATATTAATGATTTGATTCAAAATCCTAAACAACTTAATAACTATCAAATATTCGCTATACCTGGTGGTTTTTCTTATGGCGATGATACAGGTTCAGGAAATGCAATGGCGAAAAAAATTATGACCAATTTGTATGATCAACTAACAGATTTTTCATTAAAAGATAAACTAATCATAGGTATTTGTAATGGATGCCAAATATTAATTAATCTTGGATTAGTTCCAAGTCTAAATAAAAAAGATCCAGAAGTAGCATTGATTGAAAATAAATCTGGTAGCTATGAGTGTCGATGGGTTGATATAAAAGTAAGTAATAATAAATCACCATGGCTAATAAATATTAGCACGCTGAACTTGCCTGTTGCCCATCAAGAAGGGCAATTTATGATACCTATGAATCTACTAAAGAGTATCAAAGCTAATAACCTTATTGGTTTGCAGTACATTAATCATCATAAAAAATTAGCAAAAGGTCAATTTCCTTTTAATCCGAATGGATCTAAAGATGATATCGCTGCGCTAACAAATCAAAATGGTAATGTTCTTGCAATGATGCCTCATCCTGAAAGAGCATTTTATCATTATCATATTCCCAATTGGCAAAGTAAAACCTTAAAAAAATTTGGGGATGGATATAAAATTTTTATGAACGCAAAAAAATTCTTTGCATAAATTATACTGCTATATCTACTATTTTTTTCATCACAGTTGGCATTCTAGAACTAGAATAAGAAGATTTCTTTATCCAATTACTTTTTGATAATTTTGCTTTTTTAACATTGCCATAAAAAATTTCTGTTTCTAAATCAAAATGACTAAATGAATATTCAAATAAGCCTTTAGATTGTAATTTTGTTTTTATTTTTTGTATATCTTGATCAGTGGTTAATAATTTCTTATTTTTAACCCAGACATCATTTGGTACTTCAAGCATTGAGGCCAACATACCTTTATTTGGTCTACTTCGCACAAGGATTTCATTCTTTTCATTCACAATTACATAGGCTCTTGTATACTTTATAGGCTTAGTAGTTTTCTTTTTTAGTTTTAAAGGAATTTTTTGCTGTAAATTTTTTTTATATGATTGGCAAAATTTATTAATTCCACAAATATTACATTTAGGGTTTCTCGGAAGACAGATCTCTGATCCGTAATCCATAAAAGACTGAATTAAATTTGAAGAGTATTTATCTGAAATGAATTTTTTTCCCAAATCTTTAAGTTTATTTTTGACTTTATTAATTGGTTTATCGATAGCATATAACCTAACCAAAATTCTCTCTATATTAGCATCAAGTGGCATAACTGGTTGATTGAATCCTATTCCAAGAATCGCTTTTGCTGTGTAATCTCCAATACCAGGAAGTTGAATAAGTTCATCATAAGTTTTTGGTATGTTATTTTTAAAATTTTTTTTAATTATTTTTGCAGATTTTAATAAATTTCTTGCTCTTGAATAATAACCAAGGCCGGACCAGAACTTTAAAATATTTGGCTCTGAAGTTTGCGCTAATTTATTTAGTGAAGGCCATTTTAAAATAAAATCATTAAATTTATTTTTTACGGTATTTACTGTTGTTTGTTGGAGCATATACTCACTTACAAACACAAAGTATGGATCAGGTAAATTGAGAGTATTTTTCTTCCGCCACGGTAAATTTCTGGCATTCACGGAATACCATTGAAGCAAAAACTTTATTACTTGTGTTTCGTGTTTAAACATATTGCTTTCATATTTAGGTACTATAAATTATTTATGCATATGGACAAAAAAAATATAAAGCAAAAAAGAACATTTGTTCCACAATCTATTGGCGATACTCTTAGGAAGATTAATAGAAAATTTTCCTCTAAATATAATCGTACAGAATTTATAATAAACTCCAAATGGTCTGAAATTGCTGGTAGTTATTTTAAAGAATATTCAGAGCCGTTAAATGTTTCAAGGGTTCGTGATTTTGAAAATGATGTAGGTGAGACAGTTTATAAAAATTATCTAAATGTGAGTGTTGCCCCAGCCGCAGCCATTGAATTTCAACACTTTAAGGACACTATAATTGAAAAAATTAATACTTATTTTGGCTATAAAGCAATAATAGACTTGAGAATTCATCAAAATTACATACCTAAATATACTCATATGAAACAAAATAAAAAAAAACAAATTGATAAAGACGAAATAGAATTTGTTAAGCAAAACGTTAAAGAATTTCAAAATTCCGATTTAAAAAAATCGCTATTAAATTTAGGTAATAAAATTACAACTGAGGACAAATAATGAAAATTAAAATTTTATTTATTTCTATTACACTATCACTACTTTTTATTAATGCCAAAGCAGCTGAAAACTCAATACTAGATGTAAAAGATAATGATTTTTATATTGGGGAAGACAATGCTCCAATCACAATCATAGAATATGCTTCAATGTCTTGTAGTCACTGTGCAGATTTTCATAATGATACTCTAGAAGAATTGAAAAAAGAGTTTATTGATACTGGTAAAGTTAAGTTTATTTTTCGTGATTTCCCATTTAATTATCCAGCTCTTGCTGGAAGTATGATTTTAAGATGTGTCCCAGAAGATGTAAGATATGATTACATGAATGGCCTTTATAAGCTCCAAAATAATTGGGTTAATAGAGATCCTTCCAAAACAAAATCTGAGTTATACAAAATTATGCAAAGTGGTGGTATGCAGCAAGAGGACTTTGATACATGTTTGAGCAATGTTGAATTAGAGAATCAGTTACTTGAGGGTGTAATGGAAGCTCAGAGAGAATATAAAATAGGTTCTACCCCTTCATTCATTATTAACGGAGTACTTTATTCCGGGAATAAAAACATAAAAGAGTTTAGACAAATCATCGATAAAATATTATCACAATAGTTGATGATTAATTTTAGGACCCTTAAAGTCAAAGGCTTTAAGTCTTTTGTTGAACCAACAGAAATTTTAATTGAAAATGGTTTGACAGGTATTGTGGGGCCAAATGGATGTGGTAAATCCAATCTTGTTGAAGCTTTTAGATTCGTTATGGGTGAGCTTTCTCCAAAACAAATGAGAGGAAGCGAATTAGATGATGTTATCTTTAATGGTACAGATGATAGACCAGCATGGGATATTGCAGAGGTTTCAATAGATTTAGATAATAAAGCACGAAAAGCACCAAGTATTTTTAATGAAAGTGATACCATTGAAGTAACCAGAAGAATTTGGCGTGGTGAAGGATCAGAATATAGAGTTAATGGCAAGGAAGTCCGTTTAAAGGATGTTCAATTACTATTTGCTGATGCAGCAACAGGTGCTCGTTCAACATCAATGGTTAGTCAAGGTAGAGTTGGTGCTATTATCGCTGCTAAGCCAGAGCAAAGAAGAACTTTACTCGAAGAAGCTGCGGGAATTACAGGCCTACATTCAAGACGGCACGAAGCTGAATTACGATTAAATGCAACTGAAAATAACTTAGAACGTGTAAAGGACGTATTAAAAGCACAAGACGAACAACTTACAATATTAAAGAAACAATCAAAACAAGCTGAAAGATATAAGTATATTCAAAAAGATATTACAAAAGCAAGAGCAAGATTGTTTTATAAAAAATGGATTGATGAAAAAGATAAATTAAAAAATGCTAATGAAAAAATTCAATCTGAGACAAATGTTGTAAATGACCAAACACAAGTTGTTGCACAAATAAATGTCGAATTTGAAAAAGTTCAAGATAGCCTTCCAAACCTGAGACTCCAAGAAAGTAAGGTTGCAGCTGAACTGCAGAAATATTCAATTAGTTTAGAAAATCAAGAAAAAGAGATTGAAAGAGCAAATCTTGCAGTAGACGAAACAAAAGTCCGTATAGAGCAAATTAAAAATGATATTGATAGAGAAAAATTTTTATTTGAAGATGCAAAACAAAATCTTGAAAGAGTACAAGAAGAAAAATCAATACTTTTAAAACAACAAGGTGATCTTTTTATTCAAACTGATAATGATCTAAATAATGAAAATGTTTCTAATAAAAAAAATAATAATCCAATTATTGATTATCTAGACTTTGAAGATGGTCTTGAACAAGCAATTGCTGCAGTTTTTTCAGATGAGTTAATTGCATCTATCGATGAAGAAGAGAGTATTTTTTGGAGAAACTTAGATGTAGAAGATTCTTCCTTTAATTCAGAAATTACTAAATTTTCCTCTCTGATCAAAGCACCAGATAATTTGAAAAAGAAATTAGAGTTTGTTGGATTAATTGAAAATAAAGAAAATGTTTTAGAAATTCAAAAAACTTTAAAGCCAGGTCAGATATTAGTTAGCAAACTAGGAGAAATTTGGAGATGGGATGGGTATGTATCTAAAGGTAAACAAAATAATTCAACTAAAGCAATATTGGAGCAATTAAAAAATAGACGAATAAAGCAATTAAGTGCAGAGGAAAAACAATGGAATGATATTTCTGCAAAAGCAAATCAAAGAATAGAAGAACTGAATTCAAGGCAAAATACATTGATTAGTGAATTATCTAATCTCCAATCCATTCCTGAAGATGTATCAAGTGAAAAATTAAAAATACAAAAGTTGATTGATGAAAATAAGAATTCTTATGAACAAATAGCTGAGCAGCTTCGTCAAACTGAACAAAATTCTAATGAGATCAATAAGAAATTAAAATTAGAAGAAATTAAATTAAATGAATTAAGAGAAGAGAGAATTAGAACCGAAGGTCAAATTAATACGATTAATGAAGCAATTAAATTATTATCAACTCAGGTAAAAGAAAGATTGAGTGTAGAACTAGAAGAACTTTACAATCTTGGAGAAATCAATCCAAATAAAATTTTGGGTGAGACTGATGATTTAGAAAAAAAGTTAGAGAGACTAATTGCTGAGCAAGAACGTTTAGGTGGTGTTAATCTTTTAGCAGAACAAGAATCAAAGGATTTAGAAGAAAAAGTAAATACGATAAAGAAAGATCAAAGTGACCTTTTGAGTGCAATTGCAAAACTAAGAGAAGCAATTGATTCACTTAATACAGAAGGTAGACAACGTTTACTTGCAGCATATGGAATAGTGAATGAAAATTTTCAAAAACTATTTACCAGGTTGTTTGGTGGTGGTAAGGCTTATCTTAAATTTACAGATGAATCAGATCCTCTTCAAGCTGGTTTAGAAATATTTGCTAGTCCTCCCGGAAAAAAATTACAAAATCTAAATTTACTTTCTGGTGGTGAGCAAGCTCTTACAGCATTATCATTATTATTTGCCGTATTTTTATCAAACCCAGCTCCAATTTGTGTACTTGATGAAGTTGATGCACCGTTAGATGACACAAATGTTGATAGATTTTGTTCCTTAGTAGAAGAAATAGCTAAAACTTCTTCAACTAAATTCTTGGTTATAACTCACCATAGAATGACAATGGCTAGAGTAAATAGATTATTTGGTGTTACTATGCCTGAGAAAGGTGTCTCACAATTAGTCTCCGTTGATCTTGAAAAGGCAATAGAAATAAAAGAGCAAGATACTACTGATGAATAATAAAAATAAAAATTTAGAAGAATTAGGTAAAAAAATTGAAGATTTAGATGGCCAAAACAAAGAGCCTAATATTAAGAAAAAAGAGAGCGGCGCTGGATTTGGTTTCAAAATTAGTACAGAAATTATAGCTGCACTAGTTGTTGGAGTTGGAATTGGGCTTATTGTGGATAATTACTTTAATACTAAACCAATAGGGTTAATTATTTTCTTCATATTTGGCGCATTAGCTGGATTTTTGAACGTTTATCGTGTAATGCGTCGCATTGAAAAGCAAAGGTAATTTTAATATTCAATAACAATTATGGCCGCAAAAGACAGTCCACTAAAACAGTTCGAAATAGATCCAATATCTAATATTGAACTTGTTGGCTATAATATTTCATTTACAAATTCATCTTTTGCTATGATGATTACTGTTTTAGTAATTACTCTTTTTTTAACTTTAACAGTGAATACAAAAACAATCATCCCTTCTAGGATGCAACTTATTTCAGAATTGATGTATAATTTTATAGCTCAGCTTCTCTCTGATACAGTTGGTGATAATGGAAAAAGATATTTCCCATTTGTTTTCTCTTTATTTATGTTTGTGTTAATTGGAAATATGGTTGGTATGATACCATACCAGTTTACTTTCACGAGTCATATTATTGTTACATTTGCGTTAGCGGCAGTTGTATTTATTGGTGTAACTATTCTTGGATTTGTTAATCATGGTATTAAATTTTTTTCTTTCTTTTATATACCTGGTGTACCCTTTTACATGCATCCACTTCTAATTCCTATTGAGGTAATTTCTTATTTATCAAGACCTATAAGTTTATCAGTTAGATTATTTGCAAACATGCTGGCTGGTCACACACTACTAAAAGTATTTGCAAGCTTTGTTGTTTCCATGCCTTTTTTTACAGGAGTTTTTCCTTTAGCTTTCATTGTAGCTTTAACAGGACTAGAAATTTTAATTGCTTTTTTGCAAGCATATGTGTTTGCAATACTTACGTGTTTATATATTAACGATGCTTATCATTTACATTAATTTAAAATAGGAGGACTTATGGAAATTGAAGCAGCAAAAGTAATCGGAGCGGGTCTAGCCGTTATCGGTGTTATCGGATCGGGTATTGGAATTGGGAATATTTTCTCATCTTTTATTCAAGCAGTTGGAAGAAATCCGGCGGCAAGAGGTGAAGTTTTTACAATGACAATGTTAGGTTTCGCATTAGTTGAAGCGATTGCGCTTTTCGCGCTAGTTATTGCTTTAGTTATTTTGTTCGGATAAGACTCAATAATTAATTAATGCCTCAATTAAATCCAGAGTTTTTTGTTTCGCAGCTCTTTTGGTTAGCTGTTTTCTTTACTTTTCTATTTGTATTTTTATGGAGGGTATCTCTTCCAAGAATAGCTACAGTTTTAGAGAAAAGACAAAATAAAATAGATGAGAATTTATCTTCAGCAAAAGAGCTTCAAGAACAGGCAATGGAAATTGAAAAAAAAATTAATGATCAAATCAATAAGGCTAAACTAGAAACAGATGAGAAAATTAAAGAGACAATCAATACTTTACAAGAAGATGTTTCTTCTCAACTTTCTTCACTTGATAAAGATTTAGAAAAAAAAGTTTCTGATGCAGAAAAAGAAATTTTAAAAAGTAAAGATAATCAAATGAAAAATATTAACAATGAAATAGCTAAAATAACAAAACTGACTGTTGGGAAAATCACAGACATAAAATTATCAGATAATGAAATCAATAAAGTTATTGAAACACATAAAGGTAATTTTAACTAATGTTTTCTGATCCTCAATTTTGGGTTGCGGTATCTTTTATTCTATTTATTGCAGCTATTTTTAATCCAGTAAGAAAAATTCTTATATCTAGTTTAGATACTCAAATTATAGATATAAGAAATAAAATAGATGAAGTTGAAAATTTAAAAATTGAGGCTCAAAAAGCTTTAGATGAATTAAAAGAAAGAGAAACTAAGGTAGAAAAGGAAATACAAAATCTTAATTTGGAATCCGAAAAAAGAATAGCTGAACTAAAAGATATATCTTCCTCTAAATTATCTGATCAAATTGAAAAAAGAAAAATATTGGCTGAAAATAAGATTGAACAATTAGTAAGAGATACCAATAACTCTATAAAAAATTATATTTCAAGTATTGCAATAGATGCTACGAGAAATATTCTACTTCAAAATCTCAGTAAGGATAAAAAATCTGCATTAATTGAAGAATCTATTACCGAATTTAACGCTGTTTTAAAGAATTAAAAGTAGATTAATCAGTCTACATATTTGAATAAAATATTAAGAAATTAACATTAAAAGATTTTTAAAATCTATAGTATTATTAACAAACTAAAATTAAAGTTAGCAAATTTAAATGACAAAAAAACTTAATATCTTTCTTGCAGGACCTCGAGGTTTTTGTGCTGGAGTAGATAGGGCGATAGAAATGGTTAAGGGCGCTCTTAAAAAATATGGAGCGCCAGTATATGTTCGTCATGAAATAGTGCATAATAAATTTGTTGTTGAAAATCTCAAATCACAAGGAGCTATTTTTGTAGAGGAATTAAATGAAATTGAAGATAAAAGTAGGCCAGTAATCTTTTCTGCACATGGTGTTCCAAAAGCTGTGCCCGAGGAAGCATTAAGTTTAAATTTGATATATTATGATGCAACATGTCCACTAGTTAGCAAAATTCATAAGGAGGTTGAAAATTTTGATAAAAAGAATCTTCCTGTAATTTTAATTGGTCATAGAAATCATCCTGAAGTTATAGGAACTATGGGTCAAACAAATAAAGAAATTCATTTAGTAGAAAAAGTGGAAGACGTTAAAAAATTACCCTTTAATCATAATGATCAGATCGCATATGTCACTCAAACTACTTTGTCAGTAGATGATACAAAAGATATAATAAAAGAGATAAAACTACATTTTAGTAATGTTATAGAACCAAAAAAGAATGATATTTGTTATGCCACGACTAACAGACAAGAAGCAGTAAAAAAGATAGCAAATCAATGTGATTATTTTTTGGTAATTGGTGCAAGTAATTCATCAAATTCATTAAGATTAGTTGAAGTTGCAAAAAATTATGGTTCTAAAAAAGCTATCTTAGTTGAAGATGTAGATTCCTTAAATTTAAATATATTTGAAGAAGCTAAAAATATAGGAATAACAGCAAGTGCATCATCACCGGAAATACTTGTAAGAAAACTTCTTGATAATTTGAAAAAAAATTTTGAAGTTCAAGTAAATGAAAGGCATTATCAAAAAGAAGATGTATTTTTTAAAGTGCCACAAAAGCTAAACGTATAAAATGGCGGTCTTTACTAAATTACTTAAGGAAGATATCGAAAACTTTATCTCTGATTACGCAATTGGAAATCTAGAAAGATTTGAAGAAATTGTTGATGGAATTGAAAACTCAAATTTTAAAATTTTTTGTAACAATCAACCATATATTTTAACAATTTTTGAAAAAAGAGTATCTGAGAAGGAATTACCTTTTTTTATAAATTTAAAAAATTTTTTATATAAAAATAATTTTAAATGTCCAAAAGCTATCTCAGATAAAAATGGAAAAACTTTAAAAAAATTAAAAAATAAAACTGCTGTTATTGTTTCTTTTCTAGAAGGTAAAAGTATTGAAAAACCAAACTTAGCAATGTGTAAAGAAGTTGGAAAGATGGTTGCTGATTTCCACAATCTTACCATAAATTTTGATGAAAGAAGATCAAACAGTTTAGATTTAAAAGATTGGAAAGAAATTTACAAAAAATGCCTCAATAATAAATCTGAAAAGTTTAATGAAACAATGTCTTTGTTAAAGAGTGAAATAGAATATTTAGAAAATTGTTGGCCAAATAATATTCCTTGTGGTGTCATACATGCTGATTTATTTAGAGATAATATTTTTTTTAAAAATGAGAAAATTTCTGGAGTAATAGATTTCTATTTTTCATGTTATTACTTTTATATTTACGACATAGCTATATTAATTAATGATTGGTGTTTTAGTGAAAATGGAGAAAACTTTAATAAACAGCACTGCTTGACAATTCTGGAGGAATATCAAAAACTGAGAAAATTAAATGATCTTGAAAAAGTATCATTAAATATTTTATTAAGAGCTGCAGCTGTTAGAATATTATGTACAAGAGTGTACGACTATATTTTTCATCCGCCCAAAGCAGTCGTTTTTAGAAAAGACCCATTTGAATATTTAAATATTCTAAAATGGCATCAACAAAATGAAATTTTAGTATAATGATAAATATTTATACTGATGGAGCATGTTCTGGTAACCCTGGTATAGGTGGATGGGGGGTTGTAATATTAGATAATAACAAAGAAATTTTATTAAATGGCGGAGATCAACACACAACTAATAATAAAATGGAACTTACAGCAGCAATAAAAGCACTAGAACATTTTGTAATAAAAAAAGATTTGATAATTTATACAGATAGCAAATATGTCAAGGATGGTATTGAATTATGGATTAAAAATTGGAAAAACAATGGATGGAAAACTTCAACAAAAAAAATAGTGAAAAATAAAGAATTATGGATGCAATTAGATAATTTAATTAGTAAACATAATGTAACTTGGAAGTGGGTTAAGGGTCACTCAGGTCTTGAATTCAATGAGAAGGCTGATGAACTGGCAAGGCAATATATTGAAAGTAATATTTAGTTTATTTTTAATTTTTCTGTATTGTAAGCAGACTCTAGCTAATGATTTATGGACGATAGATAAAAATATTTCTAGTATAGAATTTGAAGTTCCAGTTTTGTTTGCAAAAAATGTTATTGGAAAATTTAATACATTTGATGGTTTTGTTTCTTTAGATTTATCTAATCAAAATAATAATAAAGCACTAATAAATGTTGATATTGATAGTTTAAACTTTAATTATAAACGGTATAAAGATTTAGTACTTAGTGAAGTTTTCTTTGATGCAAAAAAATTTCCATCCGGCCTTATAGATACAAATAATTTTAAATTTGACTATGAAGATAATAAAATTAATTTGATAGGTGAGTTGACCATCAAAGGTAAGAGTCAAAAGATTCCTATTGATATTGAAGTTATAAAATTAGCTAGTGAGTTGGTTCAGATAAAAAGTGAAATATCATTCTCTAGAAATGAATTCGATATTGGAACTGGTAGTTGGAAAAACACTACTATTCTTAAAGATGAAATAAAAATTAAAGCAAATATTTTTCTTTTCAAAGAATAATTGCTAAAATTTAGATTTTCTTGAATTAAGCTAAACATTCTTTGACAAAATTGTTTACTTAATAAGAATTCGTTAAATCCACTTTTTTAATAAAAAGGGTTTAATGCATAAATTTTCTTCAAATTATTTATTTTTCCAGTTTAAATACCAGTTAACATTAATTGGTAATTTTTTTTTAATAGAAACTGATAAAGCCCTGCCTATACCAGAGATTGCACATGTATTAAAATAACTTTATTTTTCACTAATTATTTTTATTTATTAATTCACCACACCTCATACCAAGCATCATTGCCGGAGCAGAAGTATTTCCAGAACTTATTATAGGCATTGCAGATAAATCACTTACTCTTAAATTATCAATTCCTTTTACTCTCATTTTTGCATCTAATACTGACTCATTATCATTATCGGCTCCCATTTTAGCTGTTCCAGAAGGATGGTAGTTTGTTTTAACAAATTTTTTACAGTGATTTTCTAGTACATCATTAGTTATTTTTTTATCACTAGGAAGAACAATTTTATCAATTTTATTTGAAAGTGGTTTACTATTCAAAACATCTAAATAAAATTTTTGTGCAGCAATCATTAATTTCAGATCATCTGGATGTTTTAAAAGGTTAGGCTCAATAATGGGTGGGTCTAAATAATTATTAGACTTTAATTTCACAAATCCTTTTGACTTCGGTTTAGTTAGAACGTTAGATATTGTCATACCATAATCTTCATCAACAACACCAATTGTATCTGGATTCATATACATTATTGGAACAAATGAAGCCTGAACATTTGGCAGTTCTTTATCATCAAGAGGGTTAATAAAAGCTCCTGCTTCAACGCCTGTAGAGTTTACAACTCCTGATCCAAACATAAGAAATTGAATACCATTTCTTAACATTCTTAAACCTTTGTCTTGTTTAAAATAGCCATGTTTCCCATTTGCTTTAGCTATTAGAATACTTTCTGGATGATCCATTAAATTTTTTCCAACACCTGGCAAATGTTGTATGCATTTTATATCATGATTTTTAAGCTCATCTTTGTCTCCTATTCCAGATAACATAAGAATTTTAGGTGTTACGAAGGAACCTGCACAAATAATAATTTCTTTATCTGCATATAATTTTTCAGATTGACCATACTTATCAACATACTCAACACCTATAGCTTTGTTATTTTCTATTATTATTTTTTTTATCTTAGTTTCTAGGATTAAATTTAGATTTGGATTTCTTAATTCATTTTCAATGAACGCATATGCTGCCGAAGATCTTTTACCTTTTTTATTCATAAATTGATAAAAACCAACTCCCTTCTGAGTTTCTGAATTAAAGTCTTCTGTTGATTTAATTCCTATTTTTTTCATGGTTTCTACAAAATCATAACTTAGATCATTAATATATGGTGAATATGATACATTTAATTTACCTCCTTGATTATGAAACTCATTTTTAAGTTTATCATTATTTTCCATATCTTTAAAAATTGGCAGAAGACTATCCCATGACCAATCAACACTATCGTTGTTAAATCTAAGTAAGTCTTGCCACTGATTATATTCCTCTTTACCACCTCTGATATAAACCTGTGCATTGATAGATGTACCTCCACCTAAAACATTCCCCTGAGGTAAAACATTTTTCCTATCACCTAAGTGATGTTGAATAGTAGACTCATAATATGTTGCATACTTATTGTTGTTAAGTATTTTAAAAAACCCTGATGGTATATCCAAATAAAAATTATGATGAATTGGTCCAGCTTCAAACAATGTTACTTTAGATTCATTTTTAAGTAATGATGATGTAGTAGCACAACCTGACGCACCCCCACCTACAACGATAAATTCAGTTGATTTTGACATTCTTTAAATAAGATTAAATATAATTTATAATCTGTCAAATATATAAGTGGCCCGAACCAATTCAGTTTTTATGTTATTTCTTAATTAGAGTAGTTCTAAAAACACTTCATTATTGTTTCGAAATAATACCAATTTTTTTTGTTGTATTTTTTAATATGCCGTGTGATGATGAAATTTAATAAATATTGGGAGAGAATATGAAAAATAAAATTAAATACCTTCTAAGTTTAGTTGTTACTTTTGCTGCCTTTGGTAGCGTAAGTGCAGGTGAATTAACAGTAGCTACTGTTAACAACGGACATATGATTGTCATGCAAGAACTAACTAAACATTTTGAAGAGGATAATCCAGGTATAACTGTTAACTGGGTAACACTTGATGAAGGCACACTTCGTCAAAGAGTTACAACTGATATCACTACAAAAGGTGGTCAGTTTGATATAATGACTATCGGGATGTACGAAGCTCCAATTTGGGGAGCAAAAGATTGGCTAGAAGTTCTAGACTTTGATTCTTCATATGACGTTGATGATATTCTGCCTGCAATGAGAGGTGGTTTATCTGCTAATGGTAATTTATATGCAGCTCCATTTTATGGTGAAAGTTCTATGATCATGTATAGAAAAGATCTTGTAGCAAATGCAGGAATGTCAATTCCAGATAACCCTACGTGGGGACATATAGTTGATGTTGTTGATGCTATTCATGATCCTGATAATGGTGTTTATGGAATATGTGTACGTGGTAAACCAGGTTGGGGTGAGAACATGGCTTTCATTACAACTGTGGCAAATTCATTTGGCGCTAGATGGTTTGATGAAAATTGGAAACCTCAATTAGATACTGCTGCTTGGCATCATGCGGTTTCATTTTATGTTGATTTATTAAGTACTTATGGACCTCCAGGATCAGAGGCAAATAGTTGGAACCAAATTATGCCTTTATTCAATGAAGGAAAATGTGGAATGTGGATTGATGCTACTATTTCAGCATCTTTTTTAACAAATCCTGAAATTTCTAAAGTACATGATCAAGTTGCTTATGCACAATCACCTGTTGCAGTTACAAACAGAGGGGCAAACTGGCTATGGGCATGGGCTTTAGCAGTTCCTGCTGGTACTCAACAAAAAGATGATGCAATTAAGTTTGTTCAATGGGCTACTTCAAAAGAATATATTGAATTAGTTGCTGAAAATAAGGGTTGGGGTAATATTCCTACAGGTACAAGAACTAGTACTTATGAAAACCAAAACTTTTTGAATGCCGCTAATTTTGCTGATGCAGAATTAAAAGCTATATTGTCAGCTAACCCTGAAAATAGTACACAAGACCCAACACCTTACGTTGGTGTACAATTTGCTGCTATTCCAGAGTTCCAAGCAATTGGTCAAGCTGTAGGTCAACATATTAGTGAAGCCCTAGCAGGTCAAACTACAGTTGAGAAAGCATTAGCAGCAGCTCAGAAAGCGGCTGATCGTGAAATGAAAAAAGGCGGATATTACTAGAGTTTTATTTGTCTAATTATTCTGGAGGTTTATAAATAAACCTCCAGATTTTTTATATGTCAAACTTAACTAGAAGATTATTACTAACACCTAGCGTTATTTCATTACTTTTATGGATGATTGTACCATTAGGAATGACGTTGTATTTTTCTTTCATGAGATATAATCTTTTATATCCAGAAAGATTTGGTTTTACTGGTTTATTAAATTATGAATTCTTTCTAACAGATCCGGCTATATGGCCATCTGTTTTAAATACTTTACTGTTAGTTGGCTTTGTCGTTATAATTACTTGCATTTTAGGAATTACATTTGCAGTTTTGCTTCAATCACCTTTTAGAGGAAGAGGTATAGCAAGAGTCATGCTCATATCTCCTTTTTTCATTATGCCAACAGTTAATGCGTTAATTTGGGAGAATCTTTTTTTAAATCCCGTGTACGGTCTTTTTGCCTTCATTAGCACTTCTTTAGGTCTACCAGTTATAGAATGGTTATCAGAATTACCTTTATTTTCTATTATTATGATGGTTACTTGGCAATGGACACCTTTTGCACTTTTAATTTTTATGACCTCACTGCAATCAATTGATAAAGAACAAATAGAAGCAGCTGAAATTGATGGCGCATCAGAATGGAATAAGTTTGTTTATTTAACAATACCTCACTTGTTAAGACCAATAGCAATAGTAGTAATGATACAAACAATATTTCACTTATCACTATTTGCAGAAATATTTGTCACTACTTCAGGTGGACCTGGATACCAAAGTACAAACGTAGCATTTTTAATCTTTGCACAAGCTCTTATGCAATTTGATGCTGGAATAGCATCTGCTGGAGGAGTTTTTGCAATAATCTTGGCTAATGTTGTGGCAATTTTTTTAATAAGACAAGTAGGGAAATCTTTGATGTTATAAATTATGAGTAAATTAGATTTTAAAAATTTTTTTGACCTTAGGGTTACAATAATTTGGATAATAACTTTAGTTTATTTTTTTCCAATATTCTGGATGTTCTTAACAAGTATTAAAACAGAAATGCAATCTATTTCAATACCACCATTACTTTTCTTTGAACCAACTCTTGAAAATTTTTTTATAGTTCAAGAAAGAACCAATTATCTAAAATATGCATTTAATTCAATAGTTACTTCTGTGTGCTCAACTATTTTGGGATTATTAATTGCTATACCAGCAGCCTACTCTTTTGCATTTGCACCTTCAAAATATACAAGAGATATATTACTTTGGATGCTTTCTACCAAAATGATGCCTGCTGTTGGAGTTTTAATGCCAATTTACTTAATAACTCAAAAATTGGGATTACTTGATACTCAGTTGGCTTTGATAATTATTTTTGCAATGATGAATCTTCCAATAATGATATGGATGTTGTTTTCTTATTTTAGAGAAATACCTAAAGAAATTTTGGAAGCTGTGAGAATTGATGGTGCCTCTACATATCAGCAAATTAGAAATATTGTTTTGCCTCTTTCATGGGGAGGTTTAACATCAACAGCATTATTATCTATTGTACTTAGTTGGAATGAAGCATTTTGGTCAATCAATTTAACTGCTGACGATGCTGGTACTTTAACAGCTTTAGTAGCATCATTTTCGAAACCTGAAGGTTTGTACTGGGCAAAATTATCTGCGGTTTCTGTAATGTCCTGTGGACCAATAATAGTACTGGGATGGTTTACACAAAAACAATTAGTCAGAGGTCTTACCTTTGGTGCTGTAAAATAATGCAAGATGTTGAATTAAAAAAATCTAGTTATAATAGAAATGAATGTTTAGCTGGGATTGCACATATTGGTGTAGGAAATTTTCATAGAGCACATCAAGCTTTGTATGTAGATAAATATCTTAATTCGACTGAAGATAAAAAATGGGGTATTATAGGTATAAATTTAAGAAAATCTGAAAGAGAAAATTTTAATAATCTTAGAGAAAGAAAAAGTAAATATATTTTAAAAACTATTTCTACTGATGGTGTTGAAGAATATCAAGAGATACAATCAATATTTTCATTATATGATTGGAGTGCAAATGATATTGAGGCAGAGTTAGTTTTAAGTGATCCAAGTATCAAGATTGTAACTATGACAGTTACTGAAACAGGTTATTATATAAATGCTGAAGGAGAAATTAATTCAGATTTAGAAATTATAAAAGATAACGTAAATAAAAAAGAAAAATCAATAATTTTTTCATTTCTGCATAATGCATTAAATTTAAGAAGGGAAAAATGTAATAAACCAATAACCCTATTATGTTGTGATAATATTAGAGAAAATGGTAAAATGCTTGAGAAATCACTCATTTCTTATTTAAAACTTTGTAATGATATAGAGTTAATAAATTGGATCGAAACTAATGTGACATTCCCCTCTTGCATGGTTGATAGAATTACCCCAAGATCGCCTAAAAACTTAGCAAATGAAATTAGTGAGAAATTTAAAATAAATGAGAAATCTTCCGTTATGGCAGAGCCATTTATTCAATGGGTTATTGAAGATAAATTTATTGATGAAAGACCTAAGTTAGAAAAAGTTGGTGTTGAGTTTGTAACAAATATTATACCTTATGAAGAAGCAAAAATTAGAATTTTAAATGCAGGTCATTTAGTTTTAAGTTATTTTGGTGTTCTCAACAATTATAAAACATACGACCAAACAATTAAGGATGAGCAACTTAAAGAATTTTTTTTTAACTTTCAAAGATTAGAAGCTATACCAGCTCTTGGAAATGATATACCTTTTGATTTAGAGGAATATATGCTTGTAATATTTAATAGATTTAATAATGAAAATATAGCTGATAAACATGAGAGATTAGTGATGGATGGGTCAAGTAAATTTCCTTTATTTGTATTACCAACAATTCAAAGATGTTTTGATTTAAAAAAAATTCCGAATCATTGTATTGATGCAATAGCAAGCTGGTATATTTTTATGAAAAAAATTTACAATAAAGAACTCTTGTTTGATTATTATGAACCACAATGGGAGATGCTTAAAAAACTTTTACCAGATAAAAAGATTGATGAATTTATAAATAATAAACAATTATGGGGTAAAATGGTAAATAATGAAATTTTTACAAAATCATTAAAAAATAAAATTTTAGAATTAATCGGAAAATATTAAGTATTAAAATTATGAGTAGTTATGATTTTATAATTGTTGGTGGTGGTTCATCAGGATCTGTAACAACAAGTAAATTAGTTAAAAAAGGCTATAAGGTTTTATTAATTGAAGAAGGAAGTAGGAGTAATAGTATTTTTTTTCCTATGCCTGGATATTGGATTAAGAGATTAGAGGGTAGTAGACATTTAAAATTTTATAAATCTGTTCCACAAAAACAATTAAACAATAGACAGCATGATATTGCTCAAGCAAAAATTTTAGGTGGGGGATCAAGTGTTAATGGAATGGTTTACATGAGAGGTAAGCCATCTGATTATAATAGGTGGGAAGATAGCACTGGTGATAAAAATTGGAATTGGAATTCAATTAAAAAAAATTTTATTAATTTAGAAAATAATCAGAGATTAAATAACGAGCACCATGGAATTGGTGGGCCTATTGATGTATCGTACTCAAGCTACGTAGCAAAAGGTTCTGAATTATATATCAAAACGATGCAAGAATTAGGTGTTCCCTATAATAATGACTTTAATGATGGAGAACAACATGGAGTAGGAGTAATGCAATATACAATTGGAAATAGCCAAAGATGTGATGTTGTTAAAGCCTTAATAAAACCTTTAGAAAAAAGAGAGAACTTAAAAATTAAATTAAATAGTTTAGTAACAAAAATTATAATTGAAAATAATAAAGCTATAGGAGTAGAGGTTTTACATAATGGCAAAATCCAAAAATTTTTTGGAGATGAAATTATAATTACAGCAGGTGCATTAATCACACCAAAAATTTTAATGCATTCGGGTATTGGCGATAATCAATTGTTAAATAAATTCGATATAAAAACAAAAGTGGATTTAAAAGGTGTTGGTAAAAATCTTCAAGATCATCATGAAGTTCCTATCGTGACAAAAACAAAACCAGGTTATGGTTATTATGGTCAAGATAAAGGGATTAAAATGCTTTTAAATGGGCTCCAATATGTTTTGTTTAAATCTGGTCCGGTAAATTCAATTGGAGTAGATAGTTGTTCATTTATAAATCCAGAAAATTTACAAGATACCTTCGATCCAAAAATTAAACTTTATTGTGTCCCATTAATGTATACTGATAGAGATACAAAAGGTGTAAAACCTGATCACGGCTTGACACTAACCCCCTGTATTATGAATCCAAAATCAAGAGGACAAGTAACAATTGAGTCTTCTAATCCAAAAGATAGACCTTTAGTAAATCCTAATTTTTTAAGTAATGAAGATGATTTAAAGCTTATACTTAGCGCTGTAAAATTTGCTAGAAGAGTTTTAAAAACAAAACCTTTATCTGATATAATTATAAATGAATATTTACCTGGTAAGGAAATAGATAATGATGATGAATTAATTAAATATTGTAAGAAAATGATTAAGACCAATTGGCATCCAGTTGGAACATGTAGAATGGGTCGGGATGATGATAGTATGGCTGTTTTAAATTCTAGACTTCAAGTAAAGGGAGTAAGAAATTTAAGAGTTTTTGATGTATCTATGATGCCAAACATAGTTGCTGCAAATACAAATGGTCCTGCTATGGCAATAGCAGATAAAGCAACAGATATTATGTTAGAAGACTAGAAGCGATTTTTTTGTTTGATTGGTATATATCTTTCCAAACCTTATATCTCTTTAAAAGCAATTCGATTTTTTCTTCTTGTGGTTTAAATTTTCTACTAACTACAATATCTTTAATTATATTTTTATTAGGAACATCTTTATCAACATACATTGCTAATCTTGAGACTCCTAATGCTGCTCCGTATTCACTCTGATCACAAACACTAAGTTTTCTTTTTAATATCGTAGATAAAAGTTTTATCCAAAATAAACTTTTTGACCCTCCACCAACCATAAAAATATTTTCAAAGTTTTTATTAACTTTCAATATTGAGTTTACTCCATCTAAAATTCCAAAACTTACACCTTCAATTACTGCATACTGTAAAACTGTTGAATTAGTTGTGGTCTTAATTGAATGAAATGAACCCCTAATATATGGATTATTATGAGGTGTTCTTTCTCCAGATAAATATGGCAAAAAATAGGAAGAGTTATTTACTAAGTTGTTATCTGAATAGAAATTCTCTACATTATTAAGTGTATCAGCAATTGAAGTATTAGTAACGGCACAAATCCAATCTAAACAATTACTAGCACTTAACATTACAGACATTAGATGCCATTTGTTTGGTAAACAATGACAAAATGAATGCACAGCATCCCCAATGTTACTCAAAGAATTTTTTGTAGGAGTAAAAAAAACTCCTGATGTTCCTAGGGATATAAATGATTGATTTTCATTGATAATACCCATTCCAGTTGCTGCAGCTGCGTTATCACCTGCTCCACCAACAACTTTAATTTCATTAATAAAATTGAATCTGTCTTTAAAATCTCTTTTTAAAATTCCAGTCTCCTCATTTCCTTCTACAAGAGTTGGCATATGTTTCTCTTCCAAATGTGAGCAAGATAAAAGTTGATTAGACCATTTTCTTTTTTTTACATCCAACCATAATGTTCCTGAGGCATCTGACATTTCAGAAAAAAATTCACCAGTTAGAACAAATCTTAAGTAATCTTTAGGTAGTAAAACTTTAAAAATTTTTTTAAAATTATCTATTTCATTGTTTTTTATCCAATTGATTTTTGGTGCAGTAAAACCAGGCATGGTAATATTCCCTGAAATTGATCGTACATCAAAGCTTTGTTTTTCAAATTCTTCACATTCTTGATGTGATCTTGTATCATTCCAAAGAATACATGGTCTAATTACATTCCCATCCTTATCTATTAAAGTAGCCCCATGCATATGACCTGATATACCTATAGAAATAGTTTGCGAAAACTCTTTTGGTTTTTTTAACTTTAAAGCTTCAAAGCATTCCATTGTTGAATTAATCCATTCTTGTGGATTTTGTTCACTAAAACCATCTTTTGGAGATTGTACAGTGAGAGTTGAGTTAGCTGTGGCAAGGATTTTTTGGTTTTGATCAATTAAAATCATTTTAATTGATGAAGTTCCAAGATCAATTCCAATAAACATATTATAAATTTATAACATTAATATTTTAAATGATATAAAGAAATTAAAAATACTTATTTAGTTTCATATTTATTAAAGACTTTTAAAAATATTATTATAGAAATCTTTTTTAATATTTTTGTCTGCATCTAAAATTTGCATCATTAAAACTGCAGATAAATCATTAATAGGATCAACTAAGAAATACGTAGCTGCATAACCTGACCACCCAAATTCACCAATCACACCATATTTGTTTTGAGGTGTGTTATTCATCAAAACTCTAAATCCTAAGCCCCATCCATAACCATCTAAATCATTTTCATAGTTTTCATCTTTAATTGTATTTAATGCTGTTATTTCAATTGGGAATAAGTTTTTACTTAATGAGTTAGTTCGTATTGATTTCAGAGTTTCTAAATTAATCAAGGGTTTTGCATTTTTATCTTTGCCATCAACTAGCATTTTAGCAAACTTGATATAATCTTCAGCAGTTGAATATAATCCGTGTCCTCCTCTAGAGAAATTTTTGTTATTTGAAGGATATCCATATAAAATTAGTTTTCTTTTGTCGAAATTTAATTCAGTTAATTTTGATTTAACACTATTATATTCAAACGTTTCAACTAAATGTTTATTTTTATCTTCACTAATAAAGAAATTTGTTTCATTCATTTCTAAGGGAAAAAATATATTTTCTTTTAGAATATTTAATATTTTGTCTTTTGTTACAACTTCAAGAATTCTAGCTAAAATATCAATAGAAATTGAGTAATGCCAGTTTGATCCAGGTTCATAAAGAAGTGGTAAATCTGATATACTATCAATTTCCTCCTCTAAACTTCGGGAAGATGAATGAAATAACTTATTGTTTTCATAAGCTTCAGCCAAAAAATTATTGCTGCTGTTATAAGTAAAGCCTGCTGTATGTTGCAAAAGTTGTCTTATAGAAGGAATATTATCAACTTGTTTGGTTTCATCAATTTTACTATTTAAAGATTGAAGTTTTTTTAGATTTTTAAATTTTGGTAGGTATTTATCTATAGTATCATCAAGAGACAAAAATTGTTTATCTATTAATTGCATTGCTGCAAAACCGATAATTGGTTTAGTCATAGACCAAATTCTATAATAAGAATTTTTTTTTAATTTATTCTCACAATTTAAATCATTAAAACCTATAACTTCATGATATCTTTTATTTTTATAATTAATTATCCATTCAGCACCATTACATCTTCCAGCATCAATATGTTTTTGAAAATCTAATTTAATATTATCCATAAAAAACTATAGTAAACTTTGTATTTTATCTACGAGACCTGAATTAATATTTCTGGGACCAGTATCTATTCTATTTTTGTGTCGACGCTGTCCTGGTAAACGAACACCGTCTAACGAAGTCATCTGATCAAAAAATTTGTTAGCATGTTCGTTCCAATTTTTACCCGCTATCAGCTCAGGAGATAAAGCCATTATAAACTCTCCCCCTCGGGCTGGACCTCCATCATTATTATCTTCTTTTTTTGCTTCAAAACTAAACAAATCGCCAACAAGACCTGCTGCCAATAACTCAATCATCATTGCAATCGCAGAACCCTTATAATCTCCAAAGGTCAAAAGTACACCACCATTTGCTATTTGATTTGGGTCATCAGTTTTTTCTCCATCTTTATTTAATCCTGTTCCAAATGGTACTTTATGACCGTCTCTAGCTGCAACCTGAACTTCACCCATGGCCATTGTGGAAGTCGCCATATCATAAACAACGGGAGTATTATTTTTTCTAGGCCAAGCAAATGATATGGGATTGGTCCCAAATAATGGTTTTTTTGCACCCGCTGGAGCCACGCTAGGCTTATATGCCGTGCAAGCAATTCCAATTAAATTATTTTCAGCTAAAGCTTCAGTCTCATGCCACAAAGCGGCAAAATGATGAGTATTCGTAATTGTTAAAACACCTACTCCATGCTTACTTGTAGTTTTTATTAATTCAGGCAATCCAACTTTAATAGCTACTGGAGCAAAACCATAGTCTCCGTCAACACGAATTGCATTTTGAGTAAGATAATTATTGGTAGGACGAGAAACAGCATTTACTTTTTTACTCTTTAGAGAAGCTACATACCCTGGAATTCTAAATAAACCGTGAGAAACACTTCCGTCTCTCTCTGCATGAGTTACCGTAGTAGAAACACAGTCAGCGTTAAGATCATCACAGCCATGCTTGGTAAGAGCTTTATAGGCTAAATCATATACTTTTTCTAACTCTAAAGGTATCGTATCCATTTACTTTTATTTAATAATTTATATTATAAAGTTATGGATAGAGGAATATTAGATGATTTAAAAGACCTTTTGCAGGAAAGAATTTCCTTTTCTGAAAGTGTTAGAAATAATCATGCTAAAGGTGAGGATGCTTATGATCCTGTACTGCCAAAAGCGGTTTTGTTTCCAGAAAATAACGAAGAGTTATCAAAAATTTTGAAAATATGTAATCAATTTAAAGTACCCGTAACCGCATATGGAACTGGAACATCACTTGAGGGTCATGTAGTTGGCAATGAAGAAGGTTTTACAATATCTATGGAAAATTTTAATAAAATAATTTCAATTAATGAACAAGACTTTGACTGTCGTGTTCAAGCTAATGTATCTCGTGAACAGCTTAATGAAACACTTAAAGATAAAGGTGTTTTTTTTCCTATTGATCCTGGTGCTAATGCATCTTTAGGTGGTATGACTTCGTGTTCTGCATCAGGCACAATGGCTGTTAGATATGGAACAATGAGAACGACTGTTCTAGGTCTGACTGTAGTTTTAGCGAATGGGGATATAATAAAAACTGGAACAAGAGCTAAAAAAACTTCTGCAGGATATAATTTAACCAATCTTTTTGTAGGCTCTGAAGGTACACTTGGAATAATTACTGAAGTTCATCTTAGACTATCACCAATCCCTGAAAGTATTATGAGCGCTGTATGTCAGTTTCCTGATCTTGACTCAGCTGTCTTAACTGCACAAGAAATAATTCAATACGGTGTACCAATTGCAAGAGTAGAGTTATTAAATAAAGATCAGATGGATATAAGTATTAAGTATTCTAAACTCGAGAATTTAGAGAGTTTACCAACACTTTTTTATGAATTTCATGGAAGTGAAATTTCAAATAAAGAATCTATAGATGTGGTTGAAGAAATCTCTAAAAATAATAATGGTAGTGAATTTAAATGGGCGGTAAACACAGAAGAAAGAAATAAAATTTGGAAAGCAAGACATAATGTTTATTATTCGGTTAAGGCGCAGGGGGATGATGTTAGGGTTTACGCTACTGATGTTTGTGTACCTATTTCAAATATTGTAGAGTGTATTAAATTTGCAGAAAATGAACTTCAAGGTACTGGACTAAAAGCTCCAATGGTTGGTCATGTAGGTGATGGAAATTTTCATGTAACTATTGTGTATGATCCAAACAAAGAAAATGAATATCAATACATTAGAGAGTTTAGCAATAAACTAATTGATAAAGCTCTAGAAATGGATGGAACAATTACAGGTGAACATGGAATAGGTCTTCAAAAAAAGGAGTATTTATTAAAACAACATCCAGATAACATTCCTTTAATGAAATTAATTAAGAAAAGCTTTGATCCTAATAATATATTAAATCCTGGCAAAGTTTTTGACTTATAAAAATTAATATTTTGGATTATTTATATCTTCATTATAAGCAAAAATTGCAGGACTGCCTCCCGTATATATGAAAATTACATTATCACCTTTTTTTATTACTCCTTTTTGGACATAATCTATAAGAGCTGCAAAACCTTTTGAAGTATAAACTGGATCTAAAATAATTGATTCTTTTTTTGCTAAAAGCTTCATAGCTTCTATTCCTGCTTTTGTTGTAGCACCATATTTTTCACCCACATAATTATTATCATGGTTAATCATTTCATCAGTAAATTTTATATTAATATCAAGCAATTTAGCTCCTTCATTACAAATTCTTGCTATATCTTTTTTAATATCCATTTCCCAATAAACTGGAGAAATACCCTGAATGCGAGTAGGCCAATTTAATATTTTAGCTCCTAATACACAGCCCGCTTGTGTCATATTAGCTGCAGTTACAAATAAATGATCTGCCATAAAATTTTGTTCTTTCATTTGCAAATCAATTTCAGCCATAGCATTTGCATAACTAATTCCAGCAAGTGTAGTATCTTCTTCTCCAAATCCTCCGTATATTAGTAAAGGCTTTCGACCCTCTTTTATTAATTCTTTGTATTTTCTATCTAAATGTTTTGGTATTTCTTCTAAATTTTCACCTTCAACTACCTCAACGTTCGCCCCTAAGATACTATATAATAAAAAATTACCCTGCATTAACTTTCCCTTTATTCCATGCATCAATACTAAATAACTATCTAAATTTAGTTTATTAGCTGCAGCCACAGCTTGACGGCAAAAATTAGATTGAGAGGCAGCACCGGTAAGAATACAATCATAATTATCTGATAACGTTTTAGCCATTATAAATTCTAAATGTCGTGTTTTATTACCTCCAAAAGCGAGTGCGGTACAATCATCTCTTTTAATATATAAATTAATATTAAGTTCTTTAGAAATATTAGGGGCATATTCAAGAGCAGTTGGAAGCTGAGCTAAATAAATTCTTGGAATTTTATTTATTTTTGTAACTAATTCTTCAACTGATAGCGGATTAAATTTACTATTCATTTATTGTGTAAAAATTTTATTTTTTTTAAATTAATGACTATGTCTTTTTACTTCTGAACCTCTTTTACCAATTAGAAAATCAAGATCTGCACCTTTATCAGCTTGCATTACATGATCTATATACATCTTTTGATAACCTCCAGAAATCTCAGGTAAAATTGGATTATAATTATCTAAACGATTTTTAATTATTTCATCATCAACTTTTAAATTCATAGTACCTTGATTGACATCTATTTCTATTTGATCACCATTTTGAACTGCTGCTAAAGGCCCTTTTACAGCTGCTTCAGGAGCAGTATGAAGGATCACTGTTCCATATGCTGTTCCGCTCATTCTAGCATCAGATATTCTAATCATATCTCTTACACCTTTCTTTAAAAGTTTTTGTGGAAGACGCATGTTTCCAACCTCTGCCATACCTGGATAGCCTTTCGGTCCACAATTTTTCAAAACTAATATAGAATTTTTATCTACTTCTAAATTTGGATCGTCAATTTTTTCATGAAACTCTTCTACACTTTCAAAGACAACTGCTTGACCGGTATGTTTCATTAATTCTGGTGATGCAGCTGATGGTTTTATAATTGCACCATTTGGCGCAATGTTTCCTCTAAGAATTTTAATACCTCCATTTTTTGTTAATGGATTATCAAATTCTTTAATAACTTCATTATTCCAACATTTAGCATCTTTGTTATTTTCACCAATACTTTTTCCATTTACAGTTAATGCATGTTCTTCTAGTAAATTTTTTTCAAGTAACCTTTTTATTACAACAGGTACTCCCCCTGCATAATAAAAATCTTCCATCAAATATTTACCAGAAGGTTGGAGATTTACTAGTGTAGGAATACCTTCCCCATATTTATTCCAATCTTCTAAATCCAGATCTATTTCCATTCTTCCTGCAATAGCCGCTAAATGAATAACAGCATTAGTCGAACCACCTATTGCTCCATTAACCTTTATTGCATTTTCAAATGATTTTTTTGTTACAATTTTAGATATAGTTATATTTTCTTTAACCATCTCAACAATTCTTTTTCCTGACATATGGGCTAATGCATATCTTCTTGAGTCAACAGCAGGTATTGCAGCATTACCAGGTAATGACATACCTAGTGCTTCGACCATTGATCCCATTGTTGATGCTGTACCCATTGTCATACAATTACCTTTTGATCTACTCATTGAAATTTCTGCATTAATAAAATCTTCTTCTGTAATTACGCCTGCGTTTAAATCAGCGTCAAGTTTCCAAACACCAGTTCCAGAACCTATAGTTTTTCCCTGATGGTGACCATTAAGCATTGGGCCACCTGAAACTCCAATTGTAGGAAGGTCAACACTTGCTGCACCCATCATTAATGAAGGTGTTGTTTTATCACAACCCATTAATAGCACGACTCCATCAATAGGATTGCCTCTTATTGCTTCTTCTACGTCCATGCTTGCCAAGTTTCTAAATAACATTGCTGTTGGCCGAAGATTAGACTCACTTGCTGAAAATACTGGAAATTCAAGTGGGAAACCACCAGCTTCATAAACACCTTTTTTAACGGACTCAGCTATCTCTCTAAAATGGCCATTACACGGTGTTAATTCTGACCAAGTATTGCAAATTCCAATTACAGGACGTCCATCAAATAAGTGATTTGGATGTCCTTGATTTCGCATCCACCCCCTATGAATAAATGTATCTCTTCGATGTGATTTAGAATTATACCAATTAGAAGATCGAAATTTATTTTTTTTATTCATAAAAAAAGTCTTATCTAATTAAAGAAAAAAATCAAATTTTAAATTTATTATCTTCAATACCAGGAGTATTAACGTTTAGTGCAAATAAGCTACCATCATATTTATTTTTACCTGAGTTATTAGCAGTAGTAATAAATAAAGTTTTAAGATCACTTCCTCCAAATACACAATTTGTTACATTTTCAACAGGTAGCTCATAAATTTGATCAACCCTGCCAATTGGATCAATTTTCACAACACACGAACCACCCCAACGACAATTCCAAATAAAACCATCACTATCAATGGTTGATCCATCTGGCGCGCCTCTATCAAAATCAAAAAAAAATTTTTTGTCTGATAAACTGCCTTCATCTAAGTTAAATTTGTATTCAAGTAATGATCCTTCAGTTGAGTCAGCAAAATAAAATTTTGCATTATCTGGACTCCAAACAAATGTATTAGGTATACCAAGATTTGTTTCAACTATGTTTAATTTATTTTCTGATAAACAATATAAAGTTCCAGATTTAGTATTTAAAGTCTTTGAGCTTCCATCGTTATTAATATTGTTTTGCATTGTGCCAAACCAGAGTCTTCCCTTTGCATCGGATGCACCGTCATTTGATCTGTTAGTTAAAATATTTTCTTCTACCTCTTTTATTATTTCATATTTTTTAGTTTGAAAATTGAATTTGTTTACTCCGTTGTTTGAAACTAAAGCAATTTCACTGTTTGAAATAATTGATGATGCTGTTACAAATTCAGGTAATTCAAAGGTTTCTAATTTTTCACTTTGTAAATTTATTCTGAATAAAAGTGTTTTTGGCTTTATATCAAGCCAAAATAAACTTTGATTAATTGAAGACCAAGTAATACCTTCACCTAAACTATTTTTTACATCTTTGTATAATTCAACCTTACTCACAACAAAGATCAATATAATAAAAATTTAAAATTTATGAAGATAAGATTAAAGATAATGTGCTTTGTCTTTAATACGAGCCATTACTTCTTTTGTTGCTTCTTCAGATCCATCATGAAATGTACCCATTAGTTTGTCTAAAAAACTAGTATTACCTCCTGAATAATTACATTCAAAGTATTTGTGATGGATATAGTGCATATAATCACCAGTTGGTATTGATACACCATTTTTGAAAGTCATTTTTTCATATCCAGTATGTCCAGGTGTTGGAGCTAATCCAGCATGAAAAACATGATACATTGCAACAAGAGGGTGAGAAGGAATAATCCAGTGTACTAAAATACCTGAAAAATATAACAGATGTTCTATTGGATGCATAGACATACCAGACCAAGCGCCTGTATTTGTATTACGGTGATGAACTTTATGAGCAATTTTATAAAGTGGTGCCCAGTGCAATAATCTATGAGTTAAATAAAAATGTGCGTCTCTTATAAATGGAACAAGAAAGAACATAAAACAACAATATATTGGATAAGCCTCCCAACTTACATATGGGATTATTTGATTTGCAAATGCCCAAAATGTAATTACTTCATAAGCTGTCCATAATGGAATAGCACTACAAAAAGTATAAAATAAGTTATCTTTAGTTTGATCATTAAACAAAAACGTTGAATTATTTTTTTCCAAAGGTCGTGGATTATATTTAAATGAAGTTCCTTGTGTCTTCAGTCTTAAATGAAAGAAGCCTGTCCAAAGCAAAATAATAACTGCATTTCTGAAAAATATATAGGATATCCAACCTATTTCAAAATTCTTCATTGTCTCTAAAGAAGGAGTCAAAAAAATATATGTAGCAATTGTTATTGCTGCAAAAACAAAAGTCCATGGAAAAAAAATTCCTGGAAATTTAAAAAAATATTTTAAAAATTTTATTGGATTAAAAAATATATCTTTAGGTGGATTAATACTAATTGTGCCAAAAGGTTTCCAATGACCTCTTTTATCTCTTGTGCCAAAATCATTATCATTTAACCGATTAGTCATAAAGCACTTATAGTATATTTTGAGTAAAAAAAAAGAGACTAAATTGTCGTATCTGGAACCTTCACATCAATAAAATGATTTTTATCTTTTGATTGTTTAAATATTGCTGGAATAATTGTCCTATATGCAGAAATTAATCCCCTATGCGGTTTTGGCATTTGATTTCTTACAACTTTGTGAAATTTTTTTAGATTATGGCATGGAATTTTTGGGAACATATGATGTTCGATATGATATTCCATATTAGAATACAGAAAGCTAAAAAAGGGATTTATTAAAACCGTTCTTGTACTTTTTCTATGATCTTTAATATTATCAGCTAGTCCAGCATGTTGTGTCATTCCCAAAAGCATTAAAATTGTGTTACCATAAAATGGCGGTAAAATTATCATTATGATTGGTAACCATGATTGTAATAAAACTGAAGATAAAATGACAAGCAGCCAGAAACCAACATATAATCTTGAACTATTTACAATTTTTTTTATTTCTTTTTCAGGTACGGTAATTTTTACTACAGGAGTAATTATTCCAATTGAATGTTTTATAATTTCAAAGTGAGTAAAATGTCTTATTTTTTGAATATTGATGATTGGCCCAAGTGGTAAAAAGTTAAGTAGAAATCTAATTGGCTCAGTTGGTTTAGGACTATTATTTTCATAATCATATACTTCTTCGTGTGTAAATATTGTGTAGGTATGATGATGATAATGACTCCACTTCCAACGTACTGCTTCAAAACCTCCAAGTAGTGAAGTTATATGATAAAATAATTTATTTAAAGTTCTCGATTTAAAATATGTTTCATGATTTGTTTCATGTTGAATGCTAATCACTTTACAATAAAAAATATTACCATAAAGAAGAAGTGCTGGGATTGACCACAACGTACCCCAAGTAGCAATACATAAATATCCACTTAATATCAGAGCAACAACAAATAAAGATATATCTATTATACCTTTTATATCTGATCTTTTAGATAGTTCTTTTAGAGTTTTTTTATCTATTGTTGGTTTGTACCAAGATTGTAAATCAACTTCACCTGCAAACATAAATTAAAATCTTTCCGACAGTTTTAAAAATTTTTCAAATTCATTTTCGTCAATATTAACTGTGATTTTAGGATCATTGAAATTTTGATTTACTGTGTCATTATGAAATTCTTTGAATGCACTTACTCTTTCAGCTTGAAGTTTTGCAAATTCTTTTTTAAAATCTCTGTAAATTCGTGCATGTCTTGGAATTTTTCCTTGAGTATAGCCGAGTACATCATTAGCAAACAGATATTGCCCATCACATCCAGAACCACTTCCCATTGAAAGAGTCATAATATCAACTTTTTTTGTAATTACTTCAGCAACTTTTGGAGGAACGACTTCGAGCTCAACACCTATAACTCCTGCCTCTTGTAACTCTAAAGTATGTTCTAAAATTCTAATGGCTTTATCAGCTGTTTTACCTTGTGCAACAAATCCACCAATCCATGTAGCATTTCCTGGAACTAAGCCGACGTGACTGTTGATCGGAACAAATTCATCTCTTAGAGCTCTTAACCATTTATAACTCCAATTACCTCCGTAGATTACATCTGCACCAATATCTAAATACTTATGTGAAAGTTTCATTGCTTCATACTCAGAAGCAACTTTTACTGCGCCTCCAGATTGCATAAAGCAGGTTGGTGCTGCTTCACGTATTCTTTTAAGTTCATCAAAAGAATTATAAATACCAAACTGTGGAGCATCATGAGAAGTACAAATCATATCAATGCCAGCCTCTTCAGCTGCTGCAGCTTCTTCAGCATTATGCACAAACATAACACTAAGTTGTCTTTTACCTTTGCATTGTAAGTAATCGTAAACCGTCAGTTTTTTTTTACTCATAAAATCTCCAAAAAATATTTAACCTATTTTAATGAAAATTTTATCATTATCAACTTTAACTGGGTATGTTTTTAAATCCTCACAAGCTGGAGGGCTGAGTGCTTCTCCAGATTTAATATTAAAAATTCCTTGGTGCATTGGACATTCAATTTCATCATCCATAACCAAACCATCTTCAAGATGTACCGCCTCATGTGTACAAATTCCATCAGTAGCGTAAAATCCGTCTGTTAACCTATAAACACAAAAAGTTTTGTCTTGATGATCAAATCTGATGAGATCCTCTTCTTCAATACTATCTGTAGAGCCTACTTCAATCCAATTTTCTTCAGACATAGACTGTATATAATATTTATTTTATGAAAATAAATACAAAAAATTAAATTATTATCTTTGTATAAGTTTATTTAATTTTTGATTCTGATCCGAAAGAATTTGTTTATCTACAATAGTATTTTTCTCAATTAATTTAGATGTTATTCTAATATCACGACCTATTTTTCCTACAATTCCAACACCACATGCTCCTCTTATTTTATTATTTTTTAGAAAAAAATAAATAACACCATTGTTAATATCATTACCCCTTTCGATGATTTCATCATAATCATCACAAATACCAGTCAGTTGAAGATTTAAATTAAATTGATCAGACCACATCCAAGGAATTGAAGTGTATTCTGTTTTTATTCCAGCAATATTTTTTCCGGCACATATCCCATGATTTTGCGCATGTTGATAAGACTCGAGTCGCATACTTCTTTCATACAATGGATGATAAAAATTAGATATGTCACCTGCTGCGTAAACATCTTTAATAGAAGTTTCACAAAATTGATTAGTTACAATACCATTATCAAGCTTTAAATTTGTATTTTCAAATAACTTTACAGCCGGGGTTGAGCCTATGCCTGCAATTATAAAATCTGTTTCTATTAAAGAATTATCATTTAATAAAATTTCATAAATGCCATTTTTTTTAGTTATTTTTTCTATCTGTTTATTTAATATTATTTCATTCCCATGTTCTATATGAGTGTTTTGAACTAAATCAGCAATTTTTTTGGGTATGATTCTTCCCATAAGTTGATTACCAATTTCGATAACAATTACTTTCTTTTGAAGCTGAGATAAAGATGAGGCAATTTCTAAGCCAATGAAGCCGCCACCAATAATTGTTATTTTATTTTTATTTGAAACAATTTCTTTAATTTTTTTGGCTTCTTCTAAATTTCTTAGATAATAAACATCATTCATTAAATTATTATCTAAACTAAGTTTTTTATTTTCAGAACCTGTTGAAATAAGTAAACTATCATAAGAGTAAACATTATAATTTTTTGCAGAAAGTTTTTTATTTTCAAAATCAACTTTATTAATTGATATATTTTCAAATTCTATATTTTCATTTTTTAGTACGTCGCTAGAATGAAAATAAAGATCTTCTTCATTTTTTTTATCTAGCAAATAATCTTTAGATAGAGGAGGTCTTTCGTATGGTAATAAATTTTCTTCACCTAAAATTTTAATATTTGATTTTGAATCATTTTGTCTAATTTCTCTAGCAGCATAGATTCCAGCTTGACCACCGCCTAAAATTATAATGTTATTTTTCACTTAGTTAAGCGTTGCTTGGAACAGATAATGGAATTTGATAGTCAGGATTTTTTGCTTGTTTTATGAGCGCTGGAATAATTTCTTTATAAGCTCCAAGAAGACCTTTTCTGGCAGGTGGTAATTGATCTTTAATCATAGCATGCAGTTTAGGTAAATTATGTGAGGGAACTTGAGGGAACATATGGTGCTCAACATGATATTCCATATGCCAATATAAAAAACTTAAAACTGGATTTAAATATACTGTTCTGGTTGTATACCTGTGATCTCTTTTATCTTCTCTAAGTCCAGCATGCTGCGTAAGACCCATAAGCATAACTAGGGTCTTTCCATAAAAATTAGGTAATAAAACATATAGAACCGGAAGCCAGCTTTGAAAGTATAATGAAAAAGCAATACTTATGATCCAAATAGAAAGATGACTCCAAGCTGATAATCTACATTTCCATCTTTCTTTTTCTGGAATACAAACTTTCATTACATCAGTAGTTACACCAACTGCATGTTTTATAGTTTCCCATTGAAGAGAATTTTTAAAGAAAATAAAACCAGAGAATGGAATGTAATGTGAGAAAAACACAATTAAATCAGTTGGTTTTTTTACATGTATTTCAAAATCTACAGGATCATTAAATTGAGTATAAGTATGATGATGATAGTGAGAATATCTCCATCTGATAGGTTCAAAATTATCCATGAAACTAGCAATGTAATAAAAAAAATCATTCCAGAACTTAGATTTAAAAGCAGTTCTGTGACCAGTTTCATGCCATATAGCATCGCTGCATCCCCAAATATTTCCGTATATTATAAAAAATAATAATGACCACCAAGTGCCCCATGTGACAAACGCAAGATATCCAAAGAGAAACAGAGATGAAAAATAAATAATCATATGCTTAAAACCCTGCAAATCAGATTTCTTGCATAACTGCTTGAACTCTTTTTTATCTATATTTGCTCGATACCATTTGCCTAAATCAACATCCATAATGAAAAAATAGCACTTTTTGATAATCTTATAAATATAAAAATTACTTTAAATTGGTAAATAAGTGCGACTATTTTATCTATCAAAAGAAAGAGGGATTTAATTTGTAATAAGATCTTTAATACTTTAATTTAATTGTATTATTGATTTATTTACTTATAAATTAATGCATAAATTATTTGGAGGAATTATGAAAAAAATCTTTGCTGTCATTGCTTTATTTTTTGCTTTTGTATCTACTTCAGCAGTAGCAAAAAATGATTACAGCTGTGATAAGAAATTTATATTTTTCCCAGGTGGTCCTGAAGGTGGCCCATTTGGAACTATCGTTTATAATGGTGCAGTAGCTGCTGCTGAACACACTGGTTGTGAAGTAGATTACTACTGGTCACAGTGGAACTCAGAAATCATGATTAAACAATTTAAAGAAGCTGTTGCTTTACAGCCTGATGGAATTGCAATCTATGGTTTTCCAGGAGACGCTGCAATGAGACCTATCATTCAAGAAGCAAGAGAAATGGGAATAGTAATTACTACTATGAATACACCTCTTCCTGATCTTGAAGCAGAATATAAAACTGAAGGATTTGGTTATGCAGGGGCAGATCTATTTGATGCTGGATTTAATCTAGGTAAAAAAGCTGTTGAAGTTTGCGGTCTACAAGCTGGTGATAAAGCATTTATCTGGGGTCTTGCAAGTATGCCAAATAGAGGAGAAAGAACTAAAGGTGCAATAGCCGGTGTTGAAGCTGCTGGCGTAGAAGTTGTTTATCAAGAAATTCCTGATAATGTAAACTCAGATGCATCTCAAGGAACTCCTATGTACGTTGCTACTTATAGTGCAAATCCTGATATCAAAATGGCTATTACAGATCATGGTGGATTAACTGCAAGTTTACCAACATATATGAAGGCTGCAGGTCATGGTACTGAAGAAGTATGTGGTGCTGGATTTGATTTATCAGCTCCAATTGTTGACGGAATTAATTCTGGATACATTGACGTTGTAATTGATCAACAACCATTTATCCAAGGATATATGCCAATTGTTCAGTTATTCCTAAGTACAAAATATGGAATGGCTGGATTAGCAATGGATACTGGTGCTGCATTTGTTACAGCTGATAACGTTGATGCTGTTGCTCCATTAGCAGCAGTACAAATCAGATAAATTAAATATTATAGCCTGCCTTATTTTATAAGGCAGGTTTATTTTTATGGTTGAAGAACTCTTAAAATTACAAAATATTTACAAAAACTTTGGAAACGTAAAAGTTTTAAAAGATGTGAATATCAAAATAAACAAAGGTGAAGTAGTAGCTTTAATCGGTGATAATGGAGCTGGAAAATCTACACTTATTAAAGTTATAACTGGAGTTCATAGTCCAAACTCGGGAAAAGTTTTTTTTAAAGAAAAAGAAGTACAAATTAAATCAGTTGCTCAATCAAGAAAAATGGGGATTGAAGCAGTGTATCAAGAAAGAGCATTATGTGATCAGCAAGAATTATACAGAAATATCTTTGCAGGAAGAGAAATTACAAATTCATTTGGTTTTTTGGATATAAAAAAACAAAGAAAAGAAGCAGAAAAAATTTTACGCGACTATATAGGCTTTACTTCAAAAGCTATAACAGTTGACTCTCAAGTAATGGGACTTTCTGGTGGTGAAAAACAAGGTGTAGCTTTTGGTAGATCATTGTATTTTAATTCTGATTTAATCGTATTAGATGAACCAACAATGGGATTATCGATACAAGAAACAGAAAAAGTTCTTAATTTTGTAAAAGGTTTAAAGAATGAAAACAAATCTGCAATATTTATCGATCATAATATTATACACGTATATGGAGCTGCAGATAGATTTATTATTTTAGATAGAGGTGAGGTTGTTGGGGAATTTAATAAAGAAGATATTTCAAGAGAAGAACTTGTTCAAAAAATGATTCAACTTCATGAATCAGGAAAAATAAAAGTGGAAGATTAAATGAATAATTTATTAAATAGTTATTTTGTAAAAACTCACAAACTTGAAATTAGTATTACTATAATTGCTGTAGTACTATTCCTAATTTATTTTCTTGGTGCACCACATGTATTTACAAGATTTCCTATTTATAGAGCTTTTATGCAATCAATGCCTTTTTTTGGAATTATTGCTATATCAGCAACATTTGTTGTTACACTTGGTGAAATTGATTTATCATTTCCATCTATAGTTGGAATTACATCTCTCATATTTGGAATTATAATGACATCGACTGATGGTAACTTTTTTATAGCATTTATTTTGGCAACTTCACTTGGAATGTTTGCTGGATTAGTAAATGGATTACTTGTTACTAAAATTGGTATACCTTCAATAGTTGCCACTATAGGTACATTATTTTTTTGGCGTGGATTAGTTAATGTAATTTCTCAAGGTAGTGGTATTGCAATCGTCGATGTAGCAGATGGAACATGGCATCATATGATATTTGTTGAAAAATTATTTGGAAAAATTCCAATGCAATTTATTTGGTTCATTGTATTAACTGGATTGATGCAATGGGTTTATCGATACCATAAATTTGGAAATCATATCCACTTTGTAGGCGATAACAAAGCAAGTGCTCAAATGATGGGAATTAACGTTGATAATGTAAAAATTATTGCTTTTGTTCAACTAGGATTTTTCTCTGCATTAGCGGGAATTTTTACAATGTATGAAATGTTATATTTCTGGCCTACACAAGGTGAAGGTTTGATGTTAACAACACTAGCAGCCGTCTTTGTTGGTGGCACTTCAGTCTTTGGGGGTAAAGGTACTATTTTTGGAACTTTTATTGGAGTATTAATTATTGGATCATTAGAATCAGGAATAGTTGCTTTAGGCTTATCTGGTTTTTATGTAAAATTTATTAACGGACTCATGATTACAGTGGCCGTAACAGTCTACGCTCTAATACAAAGAAGAAAAAATTAATAAGTAGCTCTACCTCCACTCAAGTCAAAAGTTGATCCAGTGGTATAAGAATTTTCTTCAGAAGACATCCAAGCAACTAAAGAAGCTAATTCTTCTACTAACACAAATCTATTTCTTGGAATTTTTGATAACATATAATCAATATGTTCTTGTGTAATTTGATCAAAAATACGTGTTTTAGCAGGTGCAGGGGTAACACAATTAACTGAAATGTTATTTTCAGCTAATTCTTTTCCTAAAGATTTAGTAAGTGCAATAACTCCGGCTTTTGCTGCACTATAAGGCATTGCATTTGGATTACCCTCCTTACCAGCTATCGAGGAAATATTAACGATACGTCCATAATTATTTTTGATAAAATGAGGAACTATAGTTTTACAGCAATAAAATACTCCACTTAAATCTATGTCTATAACTTTTTGCCATTCCTCAAGTGGGTAATCCCATGTCTTAAAGTTTGGTCCAGCTATTCCTGCATTATTTATTAAAATATCAATTTTGTTTTGATATGTAAGACTTTCAGCAAATGCATTCTCTACACTTTTATAATTTGAAACATCAACTTCAATTTTTTGAGTATTTTTTAGATCAACTTTATTTAAATATTCTGTATCTTTATCCCATATTAATACTTTTGCGCCTGACTCTATAAATCTTTTAGTAATAGCTAAGCCAAAGCCTTGTGCTCCACCCGTTACAATTGCGACTCTATTTTCTAAATTAATTTTATTCATTAGATTTGTTTTAAAATATATTCAGCTGAACTAACATTGTATTCGCCATCATTTTCAATAAATTTGTTTAAAATCACATTATTCTCAATTATCATCGCAAACCTTCGACACCTAAAGCCCATATAATTTTTTGTCTTATCAGATATCAAGTCAAAATACTTTGTAATCTCAGCATTTCCATCTGCAATTCCATTAATTATTTCTCCATCAGTATAACTCACTAACCAAGATTTCATCACATGTTCATCATTTACAGATAAACAGTAAATACCATCAATTTTTTTATCTATAAATGAATTATATAATTTTATGTAACCTGGAAGATGTTTCTCAGAACAAGTTGGTGTGAATGCTCCCGGGACACCAAATAGAATAATTTTTTTATTTATAAATTCATTTTTTAATGAGGATACTGATGAAACACCTTTTTTAATAATAGGCACTTTAAAATCGTCAATAATCATTTTTATCATTTAACTTTATTATATGTTTCAAATATTTGTTTCTCAGTCAATATTTCATTCATTACTATTCCTTCAGGGAACTTTGAAGAATAAAATGCATTAAAAGGTATGCCAAATTTATTATATTTTTTTAAAAATTTATTTATTTTTTCATTTGGTTGTGTCCAATCAGCTTTTATCAATGTCACTTCTTGTGAATCAAAAAAATCTGAAATTGTTTTTGAATTTAAGACATTAATTTTATTAAACTTACAGGTAATGCACCAGTCAGCAGTTATATCTAAAAAAAACAATTTCATTATTAGCTATTATTTCAGGAATATTTTTAGAATTAAAATCTAACCAATTATTACTTTTATAATTTTCTTCATTAATTTTTTGAAAAGAATTTAAATATGGAGTTAAAAAGAAAATAATAATTAAGGAAATGATTAAGGGAATTTGGAAAATTCTCAATTTTAAAATTGCTGATATTAAGATTAATAAAGCAGTAAATGTAACTATAAAGAAATAATTGAAATAATTATTTAATATACTTAACAGCCAAACAATTGTTATAAATAATAAAATAGATAGAAAATATTTAAAATAAATCATCCATTTTCCAGATCGGGGTAAAAAGGAAATCAGTCCTGGAAAAAAAGCTACAACCAAATAAGGTAAGCTCATTCCTATACCCATAAAACAGAATATTAAAAATAAATATGTTGTTGATTGAGTAAATGCAGCTGTGACAGCTGTTCCTAAATAAGGTGCAGAACATGGTGTAGCAAGTAGTGTAGCAAAAAAACCATTAAAAAAATTCTTTGTATAAAAATTATTTCCTGAATTTAAAAATTTTGATGAAGATAAAAAACTCGGTAAATTTATTTGGAAAAGACCAAGTGTGTTTAAGAAGAACATTGATATAATTATCAAAATAAACATTAAAAAGTAGGGTTCTTGAAATTGCATACCCCATGATATTGAAATATTGATTTGTTTCAGAATAGCAAAAAATGCACCAAGTATTAGAAAAGAAGTAATAATACCCAATATAGTTATAAAAAAACTACTTTTTATCTTTTTATCTTCAGTATTAATTACGGATAATAATTTTAATGATAATACTGGAAAAACACATGGCATAAGATTCAAAATAAATCCGCCTAAGAGTGAAATTAAGAGTAAGTATAGAAGACTAGTATTTATAGAAATATTTTTATCTACATTTTCTATTTCTACATTTTTTTCAATTTTAAAGCTGTGATTATTGTCATAGAAAAAAATTTCTATTGGAAATTTTTTTTCATTAAATTGATCGGCGCTATAATATAGAGAGGTATTCAATTTTTGGAAATCAAGGGAATAATTATTTATTGGTTCTACAACAGGTAGTCCAAATGGTGTGTGAATAAAAATTTTTGGATTATCAAAAAAAGAATTTGTTGATATTTCTATATCAAAAATAACGTTATTACTATTTTCAATAGCTTTAAATGAAAAATTAGAAATAGGTGTAAAATCAATATTATTGTTTAAGGTAGTAGATAAAACTTTTTCAATTTCAAAAAAATAATCTGTGTAAGCTCCGTCTCCAGATGGTAAATTTAAAAATATATCCGCATTTCCTGGAATACAAACATCTCTACAAACTAAATAATTTATATTTAAATTTAAATTTGTTTGTTTTTGATTATCTTCAATATCTACAATTAAAGGAAATATAACTTTATCTTTATATCCAATTGATTTTAAACCAAGTATTTCAAATTCTATTGGCTCTGGCCATAAAATTTTAATATCTTTCACATTGGAGGAATTATTCCATATAATTTTTTGAGGAAAACCTCCTCCTCCAGGAGATTTCCAATATGTTTTCCATTCCTCTTCTAGTTCATATTCTAATGCTAAAATTAATTGGTTATTATTATTTGATGTAGTCATTGGTGAAATCAATCTAACTTTTGATTTTTCACTAATTGCCCAATCTGAAGATAAGGAGTATCCAGCTGTGCTAAATAGTCCAAGAGCAAATATTATTGCAATTTTTAACAGATTTATAACTTTTATTACCTTGTCCATATAAAATAAATCAATACAATATTGAAAAATATAAATTAACGCGAATATATATACTATATGAATTTAACTGGTCAGTTCTTAATTTCAATGCCCTCATTAGAAGATGATAGATTTGAAAAAACGGTAATTTATATGTGTGCTCACTCAAAAGATGGGGCTATGGGTATAATAATCAATAAAAAAATTGATTATGATCTTTACCCCGATTTGCTTGAACAACTAGGTATAGACAAGCCCTTAGAAAATAAGAAACTTTACATCCGCTATGGTGGTCCTGTTGAAAGTGGTAGGGGGTTCGTTTTACATTCTGACGAAGTAATTCAAAAAGAAACTTTGACAATAGATAAAGGGGTTGCGTTAACTAGTACTTCAGAATTTTTTGAAGACCTTTCTAAAGGTAATGGTCCAAAGAATAGTATTCTAGCTCTTGGATATGCAGGATGGGGTCCAGGACAAATCGAAAAAGAATTAGCGTCAAATAGTTGGATGACACTAAAAACAAATAGTGATTTTATTTTTGACGAAAAGGTTAATAATAAGTGGAAAGATGCATTTAATTTATTGGGAATAGATGCAAGTAAACTATCAATTTTCTCTGGAAATTGTTAATTATAGAACAATTTCAAAAATCCTTTCCTTATCTTTTTCTAAAACTTTTTTTATTTTAAACTTTGCAGTTTTTGTAAGTTTCGTTCCTTTATTTGTCACAAATGATTTCATTTTAATTACTTCTTTCTCAGGCATTTTTCTCTCATATTTCAAAGTATATTTCTT
>CACGTA010000006.1 GCA_902575815.1 uncultured Alphaproteobacteria bacterium
AAAGATCTTCAATACCTCTTAAAAGTTTTATTAATGACTAAAAAAATAATTTTAGATTGTGATCCAGGTCATGATGATGCTGTAGCAATAATGTTAGCTGCTTCTTCTAAAGAGATTGACATACTTGGCATCACCTGTGTTGGTGGGAATAGTGGTTTAAATAATACAGTAAATAATGCTCTTAAAGTTTGCACGTTAATTGAAAGAACGGACATCAAAGTTTATTCTGGCGCAAATAAACCTATTCATTATGAATTATTTACAGCTGAATATGTTCACGGAAAAACCGGTTTAGATAAAAAAGGTGATCCTATAATAATAGATACAAATTATAAACCTCAAGAAAAACATGCAGTTGATTTCATAGTAGAAACTTGTAAATCTTCAACAGAGCAAATTTATTTATGCCCAACAGGACCTCTTACAAATATTGCCTTAAGTTTAAAAAAAGATCCGTCTATTAAAGAAAATATAAAAGAAGTAGTTTTTATGGGTGGGGCTGCGATGTGTTTAGGAAATACTACACCCTCAGCTGAATTTAATATTTATGTAGATCCACATGCAGCTAATATTGTTCTAGAATCAGGCATTCCTTTAACAATGATGGGTTTAGATGTTACTCATCAGGTAAATGTAAATTCAAAAATTATCAAATCAATGAATGAAAATAAAAATAAAAGTTCAAAGTTTTTTGGAGAACTAATGGAATTTTATACAATATTTCATAAAGAATTGTACGAAACTGAAGAAACACCTCTGCATGACCCATGTGTCATTGCATATTTATTAGACCCATCTATTTTTCGTGGAAAAGAAGTTAATGTCAAAGTTGAGGAAAATTCTGAACTAACAAGAGGGGAAACTGTTGTTGATTGGCTTGGTGTTACCAAAAGACAGGCAAATTGTTTTGTGATGAATGAAGCTAATGATGAAAAATTTTTTCGATTACTTAAAGATAAATTATCGTTGCTACCTTAGCCATAAAAATTTTTTGCAATCTGTCCAGCTAAATTTGCATTATTAATTATTAAAGATATATTAGCATTTAAAGTTTCATTTTTTGATTGTTCGTTAATTTCATTTATAAGAAATGGCGTTAATTCTTTTCCATTAATATTATTTCTATTAGCTTTTATTGTTGCATTACTAATCCATTTTTCAACGTCATTTTTATTAAGTGCTCTTTCTATAGGAACTTTGTTAAATATGAGAATTGATTTTTTATTTTCTATATTTTCATTGAGTTTTAAAAAAGAAGAAATTTCATGAATTTCATCAAATTTATTATCGACTTTATTTTCTGTTTCTTCATACCAAAAACCTGGCATATAATTTGTTTGATAACCAATTCTTGTAATTCCTAAAGTTTCTAGTAGTTCATTTGTTTTACTTAAATCTAAAATAGATTTAGCACCACTACAAATTACAAAATTTGAATTCTCAGAAAGCGCATATAGATCTGCAGATACATCATTGGTATTTTCAGCATTTAGATGCACACCACCAATTCCCCCTGTTGCAAAAAATCTTATTTGAAATTTAGAAGCTATAGAAATTGTACTTGCTACTGTTGTAGCAGCATTCTCTTTATTAAATATTGATAAATTTATATTGTGGTTTGATACCTTTTGTACATTTTTCTCTTTGGCTAATATTTGAATATCTTCTTGCGATAATCCTATTTTAACCTTACCTCTAATTATTCCTATTGTTGCAGCAATTGCGCCGTTATCTTCAACGGCCTTTATAGACTCATTTGCGACTTTAATATTTTCTGGATAGGGCAATCCATGACTAATCAATGTACTTTCTAAGGCTACTATTGGTTTTTTTCTATTTATTGCTTCTTGAACTTTTTCACTTACATCATATATTTCATGCATACTATTGTACACTCACTTTCTTAGAAAGATTTTTTATTTTTAAAAAATCACTCCTAGTTTTTAGACTTTTACCACTAGCATAATAAGATCCACATGCTACAGAAGTTTTCAAAATAAAATTCATTTTTTTATTTATACTGAACAAATACAGCATCATAGCTGCTAGTGCATCTCCAGCCCCATTTTCGTTTACTACTTTGATTGATGGGGGTTTTATTTTTTTTATAAATTCATTACTTCCAAAGATTACATTATTTTTTGAATTAGTAGTAATTATTTTTATTTTTTTATTTTGTTTTAATATTTTTTTTACGCCTTCCATAATATTTGAAGAATTTGTAAGTTTAAGTAACTCAGCTTTATTTAAGAAAATAAAATCAATTTTATTTATAATTCTTTTAATTTTAATAACTTTATGCACTGATGTTGCACAGACTATTATTTTATTTTTTTTTGATAGTTTATTTATTGATTTTTCCAAATAAGTTTTAGAAAAATTTAGATCGAATACTATATTTTTATTCTTGATATTTGGTATTTTTAAAAAATTATTATTTTCATATTCATCTGTATTAGCCAAACCTAATAAAAATTTATTATTTTTATCTGATAAAGCTAAATAGTATCTATCTGTATAATTTTCATTAACTTGATGAACATATATCTTTTTTGAGATTTTCTTTCTAATTTCTTTGTTGATAGCTAAACTATAAAAATTTACATTAACAAAATTCGAAAGCAATTCTGCAATATTATACGCTACTCCACCAATTCTACTTTTTTGTGTAATTTGATTAGATCTAAAATTAATTATATTTTTTTTAAGATTTAATAAATAATCGTGATGAATTGCCCCAATACAAACAAAAATGTTTTTAGATTTCAACATTATGAATTATACACCTTTTATGTCAGTTTTTGATGTTGATCCACCTATTATTGATAATAAACATTTAATTAAATGGTTAAAGATTAATTTTTCTTTCTTAAGAAATAAATTACTCAAAATTAAACAACTTGATAGTGAAAGGGATATAAATTTTATTTTAATCATAAATAATAAAAAAAAATATGTATTAAAAATTTCAAACCCATCAGAAAAAATAAATATATTAAAATACCAAGATAGATTAATTAATTATTTACGAAGTGATCTTAGTCTTAAATCTTTTATACCAAAAATACACCATACAAAGATTGTAAAATATTTAGATAAAAAAAATAGAGAATGCTTAGTTAGGATCTTATCTTATATTGACGGACGAATGTATGGAGATACAAAAAGTAACGATAAGATTGAAAATTCTTTAGGTAAGTTACTTGGAAAAGTATCAACTAAGTTGCAAGCATTTAATGATATAGATGCTCATAGAAATTTTATTTGGGATCCATCAAATATAAAATGGATTAAAAAAGAAATTAATATTTTTACTGGTTCAAAAAAATTAATTTTATTAAAATGTTTTTCAGAATATGAAAAATTTGTAAAAAATAATTTAAATAAATTAAGATATTCAATAACTCATTCAGACCCAAATAATTATAATATTGTTGTTAAGGAAAACAATGTTTGTGGTTTATTAGATTATGGAGATTCTATTTATTCTCCAACAATAAATGATTTAGCTATATGTCTTTCATATGCATTAATGAATAATGATAATATCTATCTTACACTTAAAAATATAATAACAGAGTACAATAAACAGTTTTCTATTAATGAGTATGAAATTAATTCATTAATATCATTATGTAAGTCAAGACTTATGATTACTGTTGTAATGGCAAAAAAACAAAGAATTAAATATCCATCAAATCAATATTTAAGTATTAGTGAGAAAGATGCATGGTCTTTATTAGAAAAATTAGACAAAATTCCTATCAATTTTTTAATATATGTTGTTCGCGAAATATGCGGCTTTGATACCATTCGCTACCATAATGAAATTATAAATTATATAAATAAATTCAACTTTGGTAATATTTTTAAATTTAATTTACTTGATAAAAATAAATCTATCTTAAAATTAAGTTTTGATTCACCTTTATTAAAAGGTAATCCAGATAATAGTTTGCTTAAAAAAAGAGTTAATAAAATATTTAAAGAAGATAATTCTCGTATAGGAATAGGTTTATACAATGAAAAAAGAAAAGTTTATAAGGGTCCTAACTTTATTTCTGAATTAAATAAGAATGAAAGACGTAATATTCATTTAGGTATAGATATCTTTATTGATCAGGGAACAGATTTATTTGCACCAATAGATGGTAAAATTATAATTTTAAAAAATAATAATTTTAAATATGACTATGGTCCCACTCTAGTTTTAGAACATAGTTTTAAAAAATATAAATATTATACTCTATACGGTCATTTATCCAAAATAATATTTCAAAAATTAAAAATTGGAAAAAAAATTAAGAAAGGTGACTGGATTGGTAAAATTGGTAATTCTAATGAAAATGGAAAATGGTTACCACATTTACATTTTCAAATTATTTTAGATTTATTAGGACATAATAAGAATTTTCCTGGAGTAGGTGAAGAATTTTTATTCAATATTTGGAAAAAAATCTCACCTGATCCAAATTTAATTCTACGAATTCCAAAATCTTTTTATTCTAACAATAATAATTTTAAAGATACTTTAAAAAAAAGAAGAAAAAATATTTCTGATAATTTATCAATTTCTTATAAGAAACCTCTTCATATGCTTGAAGCTAAAGATCAGTATTTTTTTGATAGATATGGCAGGAGATACTTAGATTGTGTAAATAATATTTCCCATGTTGGGCATTCAAATTCCTATATCCACGAAGCTATGATTCAGCAAAATTTAAAACTTAATACTAATACAAGATATCTATATGATACTATTAACGATTATAGTGAATTACTTTTAAGTAAGTTTCCAAAAAAATTAAACAAGATATTTTTTGTATGTACAGGATCTGAAGCTAATGATTTAGCGTATAGAATAGCTCAAACTTATACAAGTGCAAAAGATGTCTTTGTGATGGACAATGCTTATCATGGACATACCAATGCTTTAATTGATCTAAGTCCATATAAATTTAATAGTAAGGGTGGTTTAGGTAAAAAAGATTATGTTCACGTATTAGATATGCCTGATCCCTTAAGAGGTAAGTGGAGATATCAAAATTCAAATTGGATTCAAAAATATATAGATGAAGCTAAAAAAGTAATTAGAAACAAAATTAAAGAAACCAAAATTGCATGTTTTTTTACTGAATGTATACTTGGTTGCGGTGGTCAAGTAATTCTTCCAAAAAATTATTTAAAAGAAATATTTTCAGAAATTAGAAGAAACAATGCATTATGTATTGTTGATGAAGTACAAACTGGTTTTGGACGCGTTGGAAAAAATTTTTGGTCATTTGAAGAGCATGATGTCGTTCCTGATATAGTAACCTTAGGCAAACCTATGGGTAATGGTCACCCTATAGCCGCTGTAATAACCACAGAAAAAATTGCTTCAACTTTTAATAATGGGATGGAATATTTTAATTCATTCGGTGGTAATCCTGTTTCTTGCGCTATTGGTAAGGCAGTATTAGAGACTATCGATAATAATAAATTACAAAAAAATGCTTTATTAGTTGGTAATTATTTTTTAAAAGAATTAAAAAAAATTCAACTAAAATATAAAAAATATATTAGTGAAGTTAGAGGTAGAGGGCTTTTTTTAGGAATAGATATTATTCAAAATAGTAGTGTTACTAAACCAAATAAAAAATTAGCTAAACTGCTTATTAATTATATGAGAAATCAAGGTATTTTATTGAGCACTGATGGCCCTTATGACAATGTTATTAAAATAAAACCACCTCTTGTATTTACAAAATTAAATGTTGACCAGGTATGTAAAAACTTAGAAACTTTTTTTAAAAAATTATAAAATATATCCCATAGCTAATCATTAGTAGACCCATAGTTAGATCAATCCAAAACCAAGTTTTATTTGAATAAATATATTTTGATAAAAACTTTGACATGTATCCCAAAGAAAAGAAAAACAAAAAACTAGCTGAAATTGCTCCAATACCAAATGAAAATTGATCATTAAAATTTGTTGATAATGATCCCAGTAAAATAATTGTATCTAGATAAACATGAGGATTTGCATATGTAATCAGGAATAATGTAATTAATACTTTTCCGTATTCATTAATTATATTTAATTCTTTATTTATTTCTTTAATTTGATTTAATTTTCTAACTTTATTTAATCCATAAAATATAAGCCAAATTCCCCCTAAAACTTTTATTATTCCTATAATATTTGGATCAATTTGAACAATATAATTAGATAGATATATTCCGGTTACAATTAGTAAACTGTCAGATAGACTGCAAAATAAAGTAACTGTAAAAACAAAAGATTTTTTTAGCCCTTGCTGAAGTACAAATAAATTTTGAGGTCCTATGGCTATAATTAATGTTCCTCCAATTATTAATCCTTGGATAAAATCATAAAAATACATATTGTCTTAAGTTATAATTACACTATTTTAAAATTATGCACAAAATTATATTGTTTAGTTTGTTTATTTTAATATCAAAAAATGTTTATGGAGAAATGATAAAACCAGACCCTTCAATTGGCCCTAAAGAAGTAATTTCAATTCAATTAAAAGCACTACAAAAAAATAATCTACCTTTTGCAGATGCCGGAATTGAACAAACTTGGGAATTTGCACATCCAAATAATAGAATGTACACAGGTCCTCTAGACAATTTTATTAGGATGATTAAAAATCCATCCTATGCAATGATGATTGATCACTTAGAACACAATATAATTCCTGTTCAGGAAAAAGAAAAAAGTTCATATTACTTTGTAGAGCTTACAGATAGTAATGGAAAAAAATTTGGTTTCGAATGGACAGTAGAAAAAGTAGAACAAAACGGTGAGTTTAAAGATTGCTGGATGACTGTCGGTGTTTCTAGACCAATGCCTTTATCACAACCATCATAGTGTGCGGAAGATTTACAAGTACTGAAGATAAAGAAAAAATTATAAAACTATTTCCTAACTCTGAAGTTTTGAATTATGCACATAAGTCTTACAATATATCACCTTCTAATATCGTAAATATTATTTATGAAAATAACCATAAACTTTTAATAAATTCTTTTATTTGGAGTTATAGTTTTTTTAGTAAACAAAATAATGTTACTCAATTTGTTATTAATGCAAGAATTGAAACTATTAATGATAAATATTTATTTAAAGAATCATTTACTAAAAGAAAATGTCTTATTATTGCAAATGGATACTATGAATGGAAAAATATAAATAATCAAAAACAACCATATTTAATATCAATTCCAAGGAATGAATTATTATTTTTCGGTGGAATTTGGAGGGAGGAAATCAGAGATAATAAAAAAATGAATGTTGTCTGTATCATTACAAAAGAAGCAAATGAAAACCTTTCCTATATACATAATAGAATGCCTCTTATTATGTCTCATAATGAGGGTCTTGATTTTCTTAATGATGATAAAAATGAATTTCTACATAAAAACAAAAGTATTATCGAAGATGATTTAGACTTTTATCCAGTATCAAAAATTGTAAATAATCCAAAAAATAATGATGAAATTTGCCTTAAAGAAATATCTTTATAATATTTAATTTTTTTATCGCTTTTATAATATTAATCAAATATATAATTTTTTTTAAATGAGCCATTTATTTTATAAACCTGCTAAATCTAGATTGCACAGAAGTGAATTGGCTGTTCCAGGCTCTAATCCAAAAATGTTTGAAAAAGCATTAAAATCAAATGCTGATTATATTTTTTTAGATTTAGAAGATGCAGTATCTCCAAATGATAAAATTAATGCAAGAAAAAATGTTATTAATGCAATAAAAGAATATAATTGGAGAGAAGAAGGTAAAACAATTTCTATAAGAATTAACGGATTGGATACACACTATATGTATCGTGATGTGATTGAAATTATAGAAGAGGTTGGTGATAAGATTGATACATTATTAATTCCAAAAGTAGGCTCATCATCTGATGTATATATGGTTGATTGTATTCTTAATCAAATTGAACAAAATAAAAAATTTGAAAATAGAATAGGTTTAGAATGTTTAATTGAAACAGCATTAGGAATGTCTAATATCCAATCAATCGCAACATCAAGCTCAAGACTAGAAGCATTACACTTTGGAGTTGCAGATTATGCAGCAAGTATGCGAGCAAGAACAGTTGTCATAGGAGGTTTAAATCCTGATTACCCTGGTGATCAATGGCATCATGGTTTATCAACTTTAGTAATGACTTGTAGATCATATGGCTTAAGAGCAATAGATGGACCTTTTGGTGATTTTAATGACAAAGAAGGATATCTTGATGCTGCAAAAAGAGCTGCAGCAATTGGTTTTGAGGGTAAATGGGCAATACACCCATCGCAAATAGATTTAGCTAATGAAGTTTTTTCTCCACCCAAAGAAGAAATAGATAAAGCAAAAAGAATATTGTTAGAATTAGAAAAAGCAGCTGCTGAAGGAAAGGGCGCTGCTCAACTTGATGGAAGAATGATCGATGCTGCATCTGCAAGAATGGCTGAAAATATTGTAAATATAAATAAATTAATTGAAAGTAAGTAATGGATATACACGAATATCAAGCAAAAAAAATATTGTCTGATTTTGGTGTTAAAATTCCAACTGGTGGTATTGTTTATAGTCCAGAAAATGCAGAAAACAAAGCGAGAGAAATTGGTGGTTCAAAATGGGTTGTAAAAGCACAAGTTCACTCTGGTGCTAGAGGTAAAGCTGGAGGAATTATAATATGTAATACTCCGTTAGAAGTTGCTGATGCAACTGACAAATTGTTAGGTAAAAAATTAATTACAAATCAAACTGGTCCAGAAGGTAAGATAATAAATAGAATTTATATTGAAGAAGCAACTGATATCAAACATGAATTGTATTTAGGGTTAGTGTTTGATAGATCTTCAGAAAGTATAATGGTTGTAGCTTCTACAGAAGGTGGAATGAGTGTTGAAGAAATTTCAAAAGAAAAACCCGAAACAATTATACGATCTAAAATAGAAGTAGCAGTTGGTATTCAACAATTTCAGGCAAGAGAAATAGCTTTTGGTTTAGGAATTGAATCCCAATTGATATCAAGAGCTGCAAATACAATTATTGGTTGTTATAAAGCTTTTAGTGAGCTTGATGCAACAATGGTTGAAGTCAACCCATTAGTCGTATCACAACAAGATGAAATATTAGCATTAGATTGTAAAATGAGTTTTGATAACAACGCAATGTTTAGAAGAGATGAAATTGCAGAACTTAGAGATAAAACACAAGAAAATTCAAATGAAGTTTATGCTTCTGACAGAGGAATGAATTATGTAAGCTTAGATGGCAATATTGGTAATATTATTAATGGTGCAGGTCTAGCAATGGCTTCAATGGATATGATAAAACTTGCTGGTGGTGAGCCTGCAAATTTTTTAGATGTTGGCGGAGGTGCAACACCTGAAAAAATAGTTAAAGCTTTTAAATTAATCTCTATGGACACAAAAGTTAAGGTAATATTAGTTAATATCTTTGCAGGGATTAACAGATGTGATTGGGTTGCAGAAGGAATTGTTCAAGCTTTATCAAAAATTGAAATTAAACATCCTTTAGTTATACGTTTAGCAGGAACTAACGTCGAAAAGGGAAATGAAATTCTTAAAAAAAGCAAAATTAATTACATTGAAGCATCGACTTTAGAAGATGCAGCAAATAAAGCAGTAAAGGCTCTTGGATAATCATGTCTATAATCATTCACAAAAATACAAAAATTTTAGTCCAAGGCTTCACAGGAAAAATTGGAAGTTTTCATGCTGAAGAAATGATTAAGTATGGTTCTAACGTTGTTGGTGGAGTAACACCTGGTAAGGGTGGTATGACTCATTTAAATCTTCCTGTTTTTAATACTGTTAAAGAAGCTGTAGATCAAACAGGAGCATCAACATCAATTTTATTTGTCCCACCAGCCTTTGCAGCAGACTCAGCAATGGAAGCTGCTGATGCAGGCATTAAAACGTGTGTGGCTATTACTGACGGTATTCCTTCTCATGATATGGTTAAAATAAAAAGATATATGAGAAGATATCCGAAAGATAAAAAAATGGGTTTAGTAGGTCCAAATTGTGCGGGAATAATTAGTCCTGGTAAATCTATGTTAGGTATTATGCCTGGTCATATTTACAAAGAGGGTAAAATAGGAATAGTTAGTAGATCCGGCACCTTAGGATATGAAGCTGCGCAACAACTCAAAGATTTGGAAATAGGTGTTTCAACGAGTGTAGGTATTGGAGGTGATCCAATAAATGGCAGTTCTTTTAGAGATATAATTGAAAAGTTTGAAAATGATGATGAAACAATTGCAGTTTTAATGATAGGTGAAATAGGTGGCCCCCAAGAAGTTGAGGCTGGAAAATTTGCAAAAGAAAATATGAGTAAACCTGTAATTGCTTATATTGCTGGATTAACCGCTCCTAAAGGTCGTGTTATGGGTCATGCAGGAGCAATTGTTTCTGCATACGGTGAAAGTGCCATTGAAAAAGTAGAGCTTCTAAAAGAATGTGGAGTTACAATTTCTAAAAATCCTTCTGTAATGGGGGAGACTGTTAAAAAAGTATTGGTAGAAAATAATTTGAATTAATATAATAAAATTAAAATGAAATTTTTATATAAAAATGAATTTTGGATGCTTATATTTTCATTAGGTGTTCTTTACTGGCTATTTAATCCATCAGTTTTAATGGCTTTAATCATGATTATACCCTTATTGTTAGCAGTCTCATCTAGAAAATAATAAATTTATATCTAATTTAAGGTTGTGAAAATTAATTATTATTTACTTTATTTCTTTCTTTTACTTTATTCACCATTTTCTTTTTCAAATGAACATTTCGAGTACGACGATTGGATTAATAATAAATTATTCTCAAAAAACTTAATAAATAAAATTGATAATTTAATTAATTTTAAAGTTAATTCAAAAACAAAGAATATAAACCAGGCAAAAAAAATAAAAAAAATAATTATTTCAAATTTAAACTCTATTACAAATTATCAAAATCAATATACAAATTTAAGATTACTTTGTAATAATGAATTTGGTAGTATTAATTTTGAATATTTTTTATTTGTTGAAAATTGTATAGAAAATAAAAATAAAAAATTATTAAAAGACTATTCACTTTCTAAATTTGAATTTGATGAAAGTAAAAATTTATTATTAAATAATGCAGAAAATTTTAAACTTAAATTTATTAATTTACATTCTCACGAGGTAAAAAAAGATAACTATGATACAATCATGAAAAATTACAATACTAATATTGAAGAAATAAACTATAAAAAATTTGAAAATCAATTTAATATTTTATTAAAATATTTACAAAATAAATATCAATTGAATTAATTTTATGAGATTATATCTAATTAGACATGCTCAATCAGAAGCAAATGCAGCATCAGATTTAGATAATCCAACTTATTATTATGATGCAAGAATTACTCAAAGAGGAGTTGAGCAAGCAAAAAAATTAAATAATAGAATTAAAAATCTCAAATTTGATAATTATTTTTGCTCCCCCTTAACACGAACATTGGAAACATTCTCTATTGTTTTTCCATCTAATAAACCCGTAATTGAACCATTAATAAGAGAACATTTGTACCACTCATGTGATGTAGGAAGACAACCAAAAAAATTAAAAAAAGAATTTAATGAATTTGATTTTAATAATTTAAATGATTTTTGGTGGAATAATAACAAACCTATTAATGAAAAAAAAATTATACAAGAGTCTCACAATGATATTAAAATGAGATTAAGGTCTTTTCTGCTATCGATCAAAAACCTTAATTTACAAAAAATTGTATTAGTAAGTCATGGTACATTTTTAAGTCAAATAACTGAATATATGCTTGATAACTGCGAGGTATATGATTGTGATTACAATGTGGTATACAAAAAATTTTTTTAATTTAATTCTTAATAAATAAAAATCTAAAACATCTCATTTATTATTTTATTTAATTTTTGTGTTACTCTATCAATTATTTTTTTTCCTATCTGTGCATTTGACTTTCTAGGATCTCCAATAATTCCACTTTTACTTAATTCTTTAGTTACCCAAGCTTTCTTAATATTTTTTTCATAAGAAATGGTTTTAGATGATAAATAATCGGGAGATAATCTATGTTTAGAAATTTTAGATTGCCTAACTAGGTTTGGAAATAAATATAACATAATAGATGTTTCAAATTCTCCACCATGATAACCAAAGTCTTTTTCTTTACTTGATATAATTCCTTTAAATTGATCAAATAAAAAATATGTGCCTTTTACTATGTTTATCTTAAATTCTGATTTCAATTCTTTAGCAATAATATCTATATGGCTAATTTGTCCACCATGACTATTTAAAAGTAATATATTTTTAAATTTCAATTTACATACATTTTCTAAAATTGATAAAGAGTGCGATATAAATTCCAATGAATCAATATTTATTGTTCCATCAAAATCTGTATGTTCAGTAGCTGAGCCAAAATATATTTCAGGCATAATTAAATATTTACTTGAATTATATTTTTTATTGAATTCTAATAATATTCCTTCAAGAATTTTTTTATCAGTATTTAATGGAAGATGTGGACCATGTTGTTCTATTGATGAAAATGGGAAAATTAAAACTGTTTTTCTATTTATTTTTTTAATTTCATTTGTTGTTAATTCTTCCCAAAAGTTTGTTAGCATTTTTTTATTATACATTTATAAGTAAATTATGAAATCTTATTCTTTATGGATTGATAAAAAAAAACAAGCTAAAATTCATCAAAAAAAACTTGTTTACAATAAAAATAACAAAACAGTTTTAGTTAAAACTATTTACTCAGGTATTAGCAAGGGAACTGAAAAATTAGTTTCATCTAAAAGCGTAAGTAAGGATCAATTTGAATTAATGAAAGCCCCTTTTCAAGAGGGTTCTTTTAATTTACCTATAAAATACGGTTATATAAATGTTGGGAATATTATCGATGGTCCAAGGAAATATATAAATAAAAAAATATTTAGTCTTTATCCTCATCAAGATTTGTATGAAATTTCTATTCAAAATTTAATTTTTCTACCAAAAGGAAATTTGAGAAAATATATTCTAACTGCAAATATGGAAACAGCAATTAATATCTTTTGGGATGCTCAAGCTAAAAGTAATAACAAAATTCTAATTGTAGGACTCGGCTCTGTAGGATTATTAACTGCATTTTTTTTTAAAATTAATGGATATAAAAATGTTTATGTTTTTGATAATAATAAAAATAAAAGAAAAATTGCTAATTATTTAGGATTAAATTTTATTGATATAAGAAAGATTGATAAAATAGATGTAGCAATAAACACTACAGCTAATTATAAAGTTTTAAATTCTTTAATGGAAAAATTATCTATCGAAGGAAAAATAGTAGAAGCTAGTTGGTATGGTAAAAATAAAGGAGAAGTTGCATTAGGCGGGTATTTTCATTCTAAAAGATTAAAAATTATTAGTTCACAGGTATCTAAAATTCCAAAATATATGAAAAATAAATATGATTTTGAGGGGAGATTAAAATTAGCAATTAAATCTTTAAAAAATTCAAAATTAGAAAGATTAATTACTAGTGAAAGTAATTTTTTTGATTTAGAAAAAGATTACTATAAAATCCTTAAAAATAAGGATACAATAATGCATCTAGTTAAATATTAATTATGTATTCGATAAAAGTAAGAGAAAATATTCTAATAGCTCATTCTTTACCTGGAGAAGTATTTGGACCAGCTCAAAATATGCATGGAGCTACATATTTAGTAGATGCTGAATTTTTCACTGATAAACTAAATAAATACAATATAATTATGGATTTAGGAATAGTGTCCACGACTTTAAAAGATATTCTTAAAATATATAATTATCAAAATTTAGATGAAATTGATGAATTTAAGGGAAAAATTACCTCAACAGAGTTTTTAGCAGAGAATATTTGCAATAAGATCTTGAATAGACTAAGAAATGAATTCTCTGAAGATTACAAATCTTTAAAAAAAATTAAAATAACATTGCAAGAATCAAATGTTGCATGGGCATCATATGAAAAAGAGGTTATCTAAAAATAAATCTGATGTTTATTTTGTTTATCCAGGAAATATTAATGCAAAAACTGGAGGGTACATTTATGAAAAAAATATCCTAGAATATGCAAAGATAAGAGATATAAATATTAGATCAATTGCTCTTAGTGAAAATTATCCTTTTCCTACAAATAACGATATAAAATATTTTCTAAAAATTTTAGATAAAATTGATCCTGATTCTAAAATTATAATCGATGGATTAGCTTTAGAAGGAATGTATTCCATTTTTAAAAAAATACTTACTTATAGTGTTATCGCCCTAATTCATCATCCTTTATATCTTGAATTTAAAGGTCAAAGATCAAAAAAATTCTTAAGATTAGAAAAAGAAAATTTCAAAAAAATAAATAAATTTATTGTGACTTCTAAAAATACAAAAAATTTACTAATAAATGAATTTAAGGTACTAAATAATAAAATTTCTGTAGTTGAACCTGGTATAGAAAGATTTACAAAATATAATTTTAAAAATAATAGTAAAATTCATTTTTTAACATGTGGAAGTATAATAAATAGAAAAAATTATCTTTTTTTATTAAAAGTTTTAAAACCTTTAGATAATTTTATTTTAGAAATTGTTGGTGATACTACAAGAGATATAGGTTATTATAAAAAACTCAAAAATTTTATTTCTAAAAATTCAATGAACAGAAAAATAATATTCCATGGTACTATTTCAGATACAAAATTAGCTAAATTATATTCTAAAACAGATTGTTACATTTCAGTAAGTAAATATGAAGGTTTTGGTATGTCTTTAGCAAATGCATTAATAATTAAAAAACCAATTATAACCTTTTTTACTCATACTATCTTAAATACACTGGGAAAAAAGGGTGTTATTTATTTTAAAAAATTTGAAGTAAATGATGTTAGAAATATAATTATCAAAAATATATTAAATAAAAAAAATTTTAAAAAACTAAATATTAATATTCATAAAAATAAAAGATATCTTCTTACTCCTCTCGAGTCAGCTAAGAAATTTGTTAAATTAATTTAATATGCATGAATTTCAAAATAAATGGTTAAATCTTAGAGAAACTGTTGATAGAAATTCACGAAATAAAAGAATATTATATTTAATTAATAAATCTTTTAAAAATAAAAGAAATATTAGTATAGTTGACTTAGGTTCAGGTGCTGGATCTAATTATAGATTTCTTAAGTCACGATTATTAAATAATCAATATTGGTTTTTTGTAGATATATCACATCGATCAACAAATTATTTTAAAAAAAATATCAAATTATCATCAAAAATTAAAAAAACTAATTTTAAAATTGTTGATGTAATAAATAATCTAGAAAAAATAAATTTTAATGATTATGATTTAGTTACAGGATCTGCTTTTTTAGATATTCTACCAAAAACATGGTTTAAAAATTTTCATAAATTAAATGTTAATACGGAAATTGTTTACTTTGCTTTAAATTTTAACGGTAATTTTAAATTTTTTCCAAAACACAAGGATGATAAAAAAATTCTTAATATTTTTAATAAAGATCAAAAATCTGACAAGGGAATAGGGAAGGTGGCTGTTGGACCAGATTGTACCGAATTAATAAATAAAGTATTTAAAAGGACTCACAAAACATATGTTTTAGACTCTAAATGGGATGTTAGTAAAAATTATGAATTCCAAATTTATTTCTTAAATTTTTGTAGAGAAATTATTCAAAAAAATAAACTTAACTTTGATGATTGGTTAAAATTTCGTTTAAAATGTATTAAAGAAAAAAACTCTAGATTTGTTTTAAATAATACTGATTTTTTAGCTATTAAGAAATAAATTAACAATAATTTCATTTTCTAATTCATTAAAATTATGTTTTGGTCTTATGGCTTTATTGAGTTTTGAAATTTCTTTTAAATTTAATGAATTAATACCAGAGCCTATTAATATTGGGGCAATCATAAATTGAAGAATATCAATATATTTATTATTAATTAATTCTGAAATAGTTTTTGATCCTCCCTCTACTAAAATATTTTTATATTTAAGTTTTTTTATTTGCGTAATTAAGTTTTTAGTAAAATTTTTTTCTTTTAATCTTATTATTTTTGAATTATTTAACCTAATATTTTTATTACTTTTTGTAAAAATTATATTTTCATTACCGTCATTAAATATTTTATATTTGTTATTGAGTGAAAGACTGCCATCGATAATAATTCTTTTTGGATTTGTGCCCTTTATTTTTCTTGTTGTTAATAGGGGATCGTCTTTTTTAATGGTATTTGAGCCTACAATAATTGCATCACTTATACTACGTAAACAATGTAGATAAATAATGCTCTTAGGATTATTTATATAATGTGAATTACCATTATTTAACGCAATTCTACCATCAATACTTTGTCCTATTTGAGCTATAACTAATTTTTTGTTTTTTCTTAATATCGGGACAAGGATATTTAAGATTGATTTATAAAATTTACTTATATTTATTTTAGATTCTAGATGATTATTTTTTATGTGAATGTTATTTTTTCTTTTTGATGATAAAGAAATACTATTGTTTTTAACCAATAAATATAAATCACTATTCTTTTTAGAGTTTTTTATAAAATCTAGTAAAATTCCTATATTTTTTGATGTAATCATTTGTTTTTATTTCAATTATATCTATATAAAGTTTTCATGAGTTTCAAATCTAATACAGGAACTATAATAGATAGGGCAATTAACGAACTCAGGACCGGAAGACCCTTAATAATTCAGAATAACAAGGAATATTGGATGTTCTTTAATATAGAGCATTCCCAAAGTAAAATTGTTAATCAATTCAATAAGCACTTAATTGATGAAAAATATCTACTTATTACAAAACAAAAAGCTCAATCAATTTTTAATAACAATATTAAAAGTAATATTTATTTTGAGATAAATCCCAAAACAGATGTAAATCAAATTATAAATTTATTTGTCAATCCTCTTAGTAATAATAAAGTAATTAAATTTACCAATATTAAAAAATTCAAAGCTAAAAATTTTCATAATGTTTGTATTGATCTTTCAAAAAACGCTAAAATGATACCATCACTAGTTTTTAAAAAAATTAATAAAAAACATTACAAAAATATAAATGAATTTGGATTTAAAAATGGAATTTTAATATTCGATTACAAAGATTTATTACAGCAAAATGAATTAATTTGCGAAAGTATCAAATTAGTTTCTAGTGCAAAAGTTCCACTACCAAAAAATGAAAATTCTAATTTTAAAATATTTAAATCATATATTGGATCTGATAAACATGTAGCAATAATTGTTAATCCAAAAAAAATAAATAAAAAATCTGTTAATTTAAGAATACACTCAGCTTGTTTTACAGGTGATATTTTTCATTCTTTAAAATGTGATTGTGGTGAACAATTAAATCAATCAATTAATTACATGGTTAGAAATAGTGGTGGAATTATATTATACTTAGAGCAAGAAGGTAGGGGAATAGGATTAGCTAATAAAATGAGAGCCTATTCTCTTCAAGCAAGGGGTATGGATACAATAGACGCCGATCATAATATTGGTTTCTTAGATGATGAAAGAGATTTCAATATTGCAGCTAGAATACTTAAATTATTAAAAATAAATAAAGTTAATCTTATTACAAATAATAAAAATAAAATAAATTCTATTAAGAAAGCTGGAATTAAAGTCGAAAATCAAATAAATACAAAGCCAACCTTGAATAAATTTAATAAAAATTATTTTAAAACAAGAGTTAAAAAAGCCGGTTACGGTCTTAAACTAGTAATATAATTATGAAAAAAATTCCTAAGATAAAACTTCAATTAACAAATGATAATGAGTTTGATACATCTAAATTAAAAAACAAAACTGTTTTATTCTTTTACCCTAAGGCGTTAACTGGTGGATGCTCAGTAGAAGTTGCAGATTTTCAGAAATATTTAACAAAATTTAATAAAATTGGCTTTGATGTAATAGGAGCTTCTAAAGATCCTGTTGATAAGAATAAAAAATTTTCAGATAAGTATAAATTGAAATACCCACTTGGATCGGATGAAGGAAAAAATTGTGATAAACTTGGTATTTGGATAGAAAAATCTATGTATGGTAGAAAATACTTTGGAATAGATAGATCTACATTTGTAATTGATAAAAATGGAAAAATTCTAAATTCTTGGAATAAAGTTAAAGTTAAAGGTCATGTTGAAGAAGTTTATAGTTTTTGTAAGGATCAGTAAATTTTTATTTAATTTTGCCTATTTCTTTTTCTCTTTTAATTACAAATAAGCCACTTAATGTAATAATTATAGCACCTATAACCATATTATAAGTTGGTGCTTCGCCTAGTATTAAATACCCAAAAATCATACCAAATATAATTACACTGTATCTTGCAGAAGCCGTTAATGAGAGTGGTGCATAAAAAACCGTTAATACTGAAAATAAATATCCGAATAAAACAAATATACTAGAAGCAAGAATATAATTTACATCTTCACTGCTTATTTGATAACCAAAAATTATTGAACCCAACCCTGCAAACCCAGTAATCAACAAAGCAGTCACAAATGTAATTTCAACACTATTTGATTTAGTTGCTAAACTTTTTGTTGCAATATCTCTAATAGTTAAAAAAATAGCAGCTAAAATAGGTAACAGCAAAAGATAATTAAATTGAAAATTTTGTGGATTTACAACTATTAGCACACCTAAGAACCCAAAAACAACTGCACACCATCTTCTTATTCCGACTTTCTCTCCCAAAAAAAGAAATGCAAATATTGTTACAAAAAAAGGGTTAGTCATTAAAAGTGTATAAACCTCTGATATTGGTAGTAATATTAATCCAACCAAAAAAAATAGCGCTGTTAAAACTTCATATAATCCTCTGATGTGAAAACTCTTGATTGATAGTATTTGTAATAAATTTTTTTTTTCAAAAATTATTAAATATAAACCTAAAAGGCTTGATGTAACTAAACCCCTAAGAAAAATTACAGAATATAATGAATTGTCATTACCTATATTTTTTACAACAAGTTTGATATAACTATCGTTTATTGCAAATGATAATTGGCCAGCCATCATGAAAAGTACACCTATCGTCCCAACTGAAAATAAAATCTTGCTTTTCATAATAAAAAAAAATATTTAACCGGTATGTTACAAAGAAATATTTCCAACCATTTATATGGATTTACCGACTTGAAGTCATTAAATGAAAGAGGTCCCTTAGTGATTTCTTATGGAAAAGGAATATATGTTTACGATACTAAAGGTAGTAAATATTTAGATGGGAATTCTGGTCTATGGAATCAGTGTGCTGGTTTTGACCATCCTGGATTAATTGAAGTTGCAAAAAAACAGTATGAAAAATTTGCTGGATATCATTCTTTATTTGGAAGGTTGTCAGAAGAAACATTACAGCTATCTGAAAAAATTATTGAAGTATCACCTTTTGATCAAGGTCGTGTATTTTTTTGTAATTCAGGATCTGAAGCAAATGACACCATGGTCAAAATGTTATGGATGTTAAATGCAAGAATAGGAAAACCAAATAGACGAAAAATTATAACAAGAATCAATGGTTATCACGGGGTTACTTTAGGTGCTTCTTCAATGACAGCAAAGCCATACAATAAAGAGTTTGGATTACCATCAAAAGAATTCATTCATATTGAATGTCCTCATTATTGGAAATATGGATTAGAGAATGAAACAGAACAAGAATTTTCCCTTAGGATGGCAAAAAATTTAGAAAAAAAAATTATTAAAGAAGATCCTGAAACCATAGCGGGTTTTGTTGCAGAACCTGTTCAAGGTGCAGGTGGTTGTATACCACCTTCAAAATCATATTTTGATTTAATTCAGCCTATATTAAAAAAATACAATATCCCTTTTATTGCAGATGAAGTTATTTGTGGATTTGGAAGAACTGGAAATTTATGGGGTTGTGATACATACAATATAAAACCCGATATAATTATTTCGTCTAAATGTTTAACTGCTGGATATTTTCCTATGGGTGCAGTTATAGTTAATAAAGAGTTTTCTGATAAATTTGTTGAAGTGTCAGAAGAAGCAGAGGAATTTCCACATGGTTTTACAGCTGGCGGCCATCCAGTTGGATGTGCAATCGCTTTGAAAGCAATAGATGTAATTATAAATGAGGGTTTGTTAGATAATGTAAAATTAATGGAACCATATTTTTTTGAAAGATTAAATGAATTTAATGATTATGATCACATTGGAGAAACTAGAGGTATAGGTCTTATGGCTGCATTAGAGATGGTTAAAAATAAAGATACAAAAGAGCCATTTGAAGGTCATCTTAACATGGGTGATAAAGTTGCTAATTTATCAATTGATAATGGATTAATCTGCAGACCTTTAGGGCCGGCAATTGTTTTGTGTCCTCAATTTATAATTACTAGAAATCAAATTGATGAAATATTTGACTCTCTTCATAAAACTATAAAGCAAGTTTTTATTTAAGTTTCATATTTAACAATAAAACCAGAATACTTAACATTGCTAATGATACTATTTGGGATAACTCCTTCAACTAGAGCAAGTGATGGCCCATCTTTAGCTTTTTCAGTTATAGAGAGTATGCTCTGCATATCTCCTTGAATTATAGCTTCTACCTCATCTTTACTCTCTTTATTTTGAATATATCCATTTAATCCAAGGGATATTGCTAGATCACTAAACCAATGTCTAAAACCCACACCTTGAACTTTTCCTTTAATAATTAGTCGATAAGTTTTTATTTCATTTGTGTTCATTAAGGTATCAATATAAGTACTTTTTTTTATCATACAATCTTTCAATGCATTATATGAAAAAAAGTATAATTTATTCTTCAATTCTTTTATTTTTTGCTGGGATTTTTTTTGTAACAAATGATGCAATAATAAATTATCTGTCTCAAACAAACGTAAAATTTTATCATTTTATTTTTTATGGAATACCTATATTTTTATGTTTTCCTCTATATTTATTAATTAATGGAGCTTTAAAAAAAAATTTAAAATGCACTAATTATTTTCCACCTATTTTCAGAGGTTTTTTAAATATTCCTTTACCTTTCATTGCTTTTATAACACTCGAACAAATTAAACTTCCAGAATTCACAACACTGAATATGACTGCACCATTAATGGGAACAATATTTGCTATTTTTTTACTAAATGAAAAATTAAATATTTTGACTTATCTATCTTTATTTATTGGTTTTTTAGGAGTTTTGTTTGTTATTCAGCCAGGTTTTGAAAGTTTTAATATCTATTATTTAATTGTCCTTATTGGAGTATTTTTAATTACCGTAACAACTTTTATTGTAAATAAATATAGTCATGTAGCAACAAATATTGGTTATTTTTTGTATGGTGGTATTTTTGTTCATTTAATTTCAATACCTTTATTTTTAATGAACCCATTAAAAGTTACTCTTTTTGAATTTTTTTTAATTTCAACTGCTGCATTATTTATTAACTCAGCTATGTTTTTTGCGACAACTGCATTTAAAATTGCACAAAAACATTATGCATCAGTATTTAGCTTAGTTTACCTGCAGGTATTGTGGTCATCATTAGTTGGAATATTTATATTTAATGAATATATGAACCTATATGCTTATATTGGAGCAATATTTATCGTTTTAAGTGGAATTGTTTCATTACCTTCACAAATAAAACAATTAAAGGAAGCTGAACAATGATCAAAATTTTATTATTTTTATTTATTTGTATTTTTAGTTACAAATCTTTTTCTAATGAAGTTCAAATCATAAATGAAATCATAGGAAATGGTTTAGAAGTAAAAAATCACTCAAAAATATCTGTTCACTACATTGGTAAATTAGAAGATAATACTGTTTTTGATAGTTCCTATGACAGGGGACAATTGTTTGATTTTCAAATAGGTGTAAGACAGGTAATCTTAGGTTGGGAGACAGGATTGCTTGGTATGAAAGAGGGAGGGAAAAGAACGATTTTTATTCCATATGAGTTAGCATATGGAGAAAGTGGTGCAGGTAGTTTGATCCCACCAAAATCAAATCTTATTTTTGAAATTGAAGTAATCAAAGTAATTCCTCCGGGATATAAAGAAATAGATGGCTATCAATTAAAATTAGCAATGACTGGCGATTTTAAAATTATAGATATTAGAACTAAAGATGAAATCGTTAATTCAAATAAAATACCTGGTGCTATTCAAATAACTGCCTTTGATAAAAATGGGAATTTTTTTCCTAATTTTTTTGATAAGTATAAAGAAAATGTACAAATTGGAGAAAAAGTTGTTTTTGTAAGTCAGAATGGAGATATTTCATCAATCTTAGCTAATGGCTTTGTTGAGCAATTAAATCAAATTAATATCTATCATTTAAAAGATGGTGTTTCTGGTCTAGAAAAAATAAATTTTGATTTTGAATAAATTAAAAATCTATTTTCTTATTTTTCTCTGCCGCATAATTAATAACAAATTGCCAAGCTGACCTTCCCGTTCTGTTACCTCTTTGCAAACTCCATTTAATTGCTTCTTTTTTTATATCTTCATTAAATGGCATATTAAACTTATCACAATATTTACTAATCATATTAATAAAATCATTTTGAGAAATATTATGAAAACCAATCCATAAACCAAATCGATCACTGAGACTTATTTTTTCTTCTACACTTTCATCTGTATGAATTGCAGAAGATCTTTCATTTTCTATCATATCCCTAGGCATTAAATGTCTTCTATTTGAGGTAACATATAAAATAATATTCTTAGGTTGGTTTTGTATACTTCCATCTAAAGTAGATTTTATTATTTTGTAGTCACTATCTATCTTTTCAAATGACAAATCATCAATAAAAATTATAAAATTAAAATTTTTAAAATTTCCATATTTTTCATAAATAATTTCGATATCAAAAATATTGTTCTTATTTAATTGTATTAATTTTAAGTTTTTATTTTTTTTGTTTACTTCATTAAAAATAGATTTAATTAGAGAACTTTTACCATTACCTCTAGATCCCCATAGTAAAGCATTATTTGTAAAATTACCTTCTGAAAAATTAACTGTATTATTTAATATAGTTTTTTTCTGTCTTTCTACTCCAACCAAAAGATCTAAATCTAAACATCTAAAATTTGATATTATTTTGAGATTTTTTATTTTACTATCCCAAATAAATGCACTTCCTCTTGAGACAGTTAGATTTGATAAAAAATTGCTTAAAAACATAATAAATACTTTATTTGATTTTTCTTATTACACAGTATAATAAATCACTCAAATTAAATCATCATAGGTACTATTATGGAAGCTTTTGGAACATTTTTACCACTTATTTTAATATTTGTAGTTTTTTATTTTTTACTAATTAGACCTCAACAAAGAAAAGTTAAACAGCATAAAGAGATGCTTTCTAATTTAAAAAGAGGGGACAAAATTGTAACCTCAGGTGGAATCATTGGAACCATAAATAAAGTTGCAGATAATAGAGAACTAACTTTAGAAGTGGCAGAAAATGTTGAAATTAAGATTGCATCAGGAATGGTTGCAGATTTATATGCAATGCCTGAAGTTCAAAAAAAAGAACCACCAAAGGAAGAGAATAAAGGTAAATCTGGCTTCTCTTTATTTTCTAGAAAAAAATAAATTTTTTATTAATGAAAAATTATCCTATCTGGAAATCATTCACAGTAATATCATTAGTTTTATTAGGAATAATTTTTGCAATACCTTCAATTATATATAATGAAAATTCTGAAAATTGGTTTTTAAAAAATAAGATTAATTTAGGTTTAGACTTACAAGGTGGATCATATTTATTATTAGAAGTACAACTTGATGTTTTATATAACGAAGAATTAGAAAATTTTTCTGATAGTGTTCGTTTGATTTCAAGGGATCAAGCTGCAAAAATCGAACAAATTGTTATTGCAGAAAATGATGTTATTGTAACGTTTTCAGATATTAGTAAAATCAAAGATATTAGAGATAGTTTTTTTCAAATGTATAGAGGTATTTCATTGCAAATAAATAATAACAAATTGATTATTAAATTGAATGATGATTATAAAAAAACTATTCAAGATTCAGCAATAAAACAATCACTTGAAATTGTTAGAAAAAGAATCGATGAATCTGGAACAAAAGAACCTTTAATACAAAGATCTGGTAAAAAAAGAATTTTATTACAATTACCAGGAGTCAAAGATCCAGAAAGGATAAAAGATTTATTAGGTAAAACTGCAAAGCTCACCTTTCATATAGTTGATGACGAAAATACATCTGCGCTAAACAATAATTTGGCACCTTTTGGAAAAATGATTGTATTAGATATATACGATGAAAATATAAAATATCTTTTGAATAAGAGGGCTGTTGTCGGTGGAGAAAATTTAGTAGATGCCAAAGGTTCATTTGATCAAACAGAAGGTCATGCGGTATCTTTTAGATTTGACACTGAAGGTGCTCAAAAATTTGGAAAAGTTACTACAAACAATATTGGAAAAAGAATGGCTGTCGTGTTGGATGGGGTAGTTATAACTGCTCCTAGAATAAGTAGTGCAATTACTGGTGGTTCCGGAATTATAACTGGTAATTTCAATGCACAAGAGGCATCTGATTTAGCTGTTTTATTAAGAGCTGGTGCGTTACCAGCACCTTTAAAAATAGTTGAAGAGAGATCAGTGGGCGCTGGTTTAGGTGCAGATTCTATAGCTGCTGGTCAAATAGCTGCTATTATTGGTATGGTCTTAGTATGTATTTTTATGATACTCATATATGGAGCCTTTGGTGCACTTGCTAATATTTCTTTGATAGTTAATCTATTTATTATAATCTCACTACTAGGTACAATTGGTGCAACATTAACATTACCTGGTATTGCTGGAATTGTTTTAACAATTGGTATGGCAGTGGACGCTAATGTTCTAATTTTTGAAAGAATTAAAGAAGAAAGTTTAAAACAAACCAAAGTTTTTCAGATAGTAAAAAATGGCTTCGATAGAGCTATGTCAACTATACTTGATGCTAATATTACCACTCTGATTGCTTCTGTTTTACTATTTGCCTTTGGATCTGGTCCAATAAGAGGTTTTTCAATTACATTATCTTTAGGCGTAATAGCTTCAATGTTCACTGCTTTAATGCTTACAAATTTCTTAGTTTATATGTACTTATCATTTACAAACAAAAAGGAATTAAAACTGTAATGTTTGGTCTAAATAAAATTATTCCAATTGATCCAAATATTAATTTTTTAGGATTAAGAAAAAATTTCTTAATTTTTTCTATTTTAGCAGTATTAATTTCAATTGGCTTATTAAGTATAAAGGGTTTAAACTTAGGGATTGATTTTAAGGGAGGTACATTGATTGAGGTAAGTACAAAAAATACCTCAATTGGAGAATTAAGAGAAATTTTATCTTCTTCCTATGGTGATGTATCTTTACAAGAATTTGGTAATGAAAATATTATTTTAATTAGACTTCAAAATAAAAGTAATCAAGAAAGTATTGAAACAGTAAATTCTGTTAAAAATTTAATACAAGATAAAGTTATTGAATTTAGAAGATCTGAATTTGTTGGTCCTACAATTAGTTCTGAGTTATTATTTAGAGGATTTCAAGCTGTCTCTTTCGCACTAATTGCTATTTTAATTTACATTTGGTTGCGATTTGAATGGCAATTTGGTTTTGGGGCAGTTGTTGCCTTAACACATGATGTATTATTTACTCTAGGTTTACTATCTATTTTAAATGTAGAATTTTCTCTCGCTACAATAGCAGCAATTCTTACAATTGCTGGCTACTCAATTAATGATACAGTTGTAATATTTGATAGAGTTCGTGAAAATTTGAGAAAGTATAAAAAACTTGAGTTAGTTGATCTATTTAACTTATCGGTGAACAATACTCTATCAAGAACTATAATGACAAGTTTAACAACACTTCTTGCTTTAGTTTCTTTATTTATTTTTGGTGGAGAGGTTATTAGACCGTTTGCTTTGACAATGATTATAGGTGTAATTATAGGGACATACTCATCTGTTTTTATTGCGGTCCCAACCTTATTAATTTTCAGGTTTAGACCGCAAGAAGATGAAGATTAAGCAGATGTTAATTTCTCTGTAACTTTTTCCCAATCAACCAAGTTTTCAATAAATGCTTTTAGATAGTCTGGTCTTTTATTTCTATAATCCACATAATATGAATGTTCCCAAACATCGCATCCAAGTAAAGGTACATGGCCATGAACAATAGGATTTTCTGCATTTGGTGTTTTAGTAACTTCTAATTTATTTTTGTTTAAAACAAGCCAACACCAGCCAGATCCAAATTGAGCAATTCCAGCATTTATAAAATCTTGTTTCATTTTTTCAATTGACCCAAAGTCTTGTATTATCATATTTTCAAGTTCAAAAGGTATATTGTTACTTCCATCTGGGTTATTTTTCATTATTTCCCAAAAATGGATATGGTTTAAATGTTGAGAAACGTTATTAAATACTGGTGCGTTTTTTGGAAAGAATTTTTAACAATTTCTTCAATTGAAGTTTCTTCAATATTATTTTCTTTAATAAATTTATTGCCGTTTGTTACATAAGCCATATGATGCTTATCATGATGCAATTCTAAAGTTTCTGCCGACATATATGGCATAAGAGCATCTTTACTATAAGGTAAATCAGGTAACTCTAAATTAATCATATAAATTCCTTTTAATTATAAAATTTTTTTCAAAAAATTACCAGTATAGCTTTTTTTATTATTTGCAATATCTTCAGGTGTTCCTGTCCCAACAATTTGACCTCCATTTACTCCTCCAAGCGGACCAAGATCAATTATATAATCAGCTGTTTTAATAACATCAAGGTTGTGTTCAATAACGATTACAGTGTTTCCTTCATCAACAAGTGTATGAAGGATTTTAAGTAATTTTTTTACATCATCAAAATGAAGACCAGTTGTTGGTTCATCAAGAATATACAAAGTTTTTCCTGTAGATCTTTTTGATAATTCTTTTGATAATTTTATTCTCTGCGCCTCACCACCTGACAAAGTAGTAGCTGATTGACCTATTTTTATATAATCTAATCCGACATCCATTAAAGTCTGTAATTTTTGTTTTATTGCAGGAATTTTATCAAAAAATTTATAACCTTCCTCAACAGTCATTTCTAAAACATCAGAAATAGATTTATCCTTATATTTTACTTCTAAAGTTTCTCTATTATATCGTTTTCCTTTACAGATATCGCATTCAACATAAACATCAGCTAAAAAATGCATTTCTATTTTTTTTACTCCATCTCCTTCGCATGATTCACATCTACCACCCTTAACATTAAAAGAAAAACGACCTGGTTTATAACCTCTAGCACTAGACTCATTTAAATTTGCAAACCAATCTCTAATAGGGGTAAAACATCCTGTATATGTTGCTGGATTTGATCTTGGTGTTCTTCCAATAGGAGATTGATCTATATCAATTACTTTATCTATATGATTAATGCCTTTAAAATTAAAACGACTTTCATCTTTATTTAAAGATTTATTAAAATATTCATCCAACCTTTGATATAATGTATCAATTATTAATGAAGATTTACCACTTCCAGAAACACCTGTCACAGTAATAAAATTTCCTAGTGGCAAAGTAACGTTAAGATTATCTAAATTATTAGTTTTAATTTTATTAAGTTTGAAAATTTTGTTTTTATTAAATTTCCTTCTATTTTTTGGAACTTCAATTTCTAGTGATTTATTCAAATATTTGGCTGTTAAACTTTTATTATTTTTTAGTATTTTTTTAAGTCCTCCCTCTGCAATTATATGACCTCCGTTAACTCCCGCTTTAACACCAATATCAATAATATGATCAGATTGTCTAATTGCATCCTCGTCATGCTCAACAACAATAACTGTATTTCCTAAATCTCTTAATCTAAATAAAGTTTCAATTAGTTGCTGATTATCTTTTTGATGTAATCCAATAGATGGTTCATCCAAAACATATAAAACTCCTGTTAAACCTGAACCAATTTGACTTGCCAATCTAATTCTTTGACTTTCACCCCCAGATAAAGTTTTACTAGCTCTTGCCAATGATAAATAGTCTAGACCAACTCTATTTAAAAAAACTAATCGATCTTTAATTTCTTTAATTACTCCCTCAGCAATTTTTTTATTATTTTTATCAAGTTTACTCTCTAGTGATGAAAACCAGTGTAAACACTCGCTAATTGATTTTTTAGTAATATCACCAATATGATTTTCATCAATTCTTACGGCTAAAGCTTTCTCGTTAAGACGATAACCATTGCAAACTTCACAGTCTCTTTCTGATAAATATTTTTCTAATTCATATTGAAGCCACCATCTCTCAGTTTCCTCATATTTTCGATCAATAAAGTTAATTATTCCCTCAAAATCATATAAAAAATTTAGTTCACTGTTCTCATCTCCATAAAGAATTATATTTTTAACCTTTTTTGGAATATCACTCCATGGAACATTTTTCTTTACTTTAAATTGTTTTAAAATTTTATCTATTGTTTCAATGAAAAATTTTTTTTGGTAACCAAATACTTTCGTTTCCCAAGGTTTAATAGCTCCATCAGAAATTGATCTAGTTTCATCAGGTACAATCTTATGTTCATCAAAATATTTTTCAACTCCTAGTCCATCACATTCAGAGCAAGCACCCTGCGGAGCATTAAAACTAAATAATCTAGGTTCAATTTCTTCTATACTAAATCCAGATACAGGACATGCAAATTTTGATGAGAATATAGATATTTTATTTGTATCTAGATTTTCTAAATATAACAAACCATCTGATAGAGTTAACGCAACTTCTATGCTTTCACTCAGTCTTTGTTGGATATTTTTTTTTACAACAAGTCGATCAATTACAACATCAATATTATGTTTAAAATTTTTTTTAAGTGAAGGTACTTCATCGATATCATAAATAACATTATCTACTTTGAGACGTTGATAACCCCTTTTTTTTAAATCATCGATTTCTTTTCGATATTCACCTTTTCGATCTCTAACTATTGGAGATAAAATATAAATTCTCTTATCAATATTATTTTTAATTATAAGATCAGTCATTTCACTTACTGATTGTGATTTAATTGGTTTACCTGTTGTTGGAGAGTATGGAACGCCGACTCTAGCATATAAAACTCTAAGGTAGTCATAAATTTCAGTAACAGTTCCTACAGTACTTCTTGGATTTTTTTGTGTTGTTTTTTGTTCAATAGAAATAGCTGGTGATAGACCGTCAATACTATCTACATCAGGCTTATTCATCATTTGAAGAAATTGTCTTGCATATGCAGAGAGACTTTCAACATATTTTCTTTGCCCCTCAGAATAAATTGTATCAAATGCTAATGTCGATTTTCCTGAACCACTTACTCCAGTTATTACTACGAGTTTATTCTTTGGAATTTCTAAGTTTATATTTTTGAGATTGTGCTCTCTTGCACCTTTTATAACAATTTTATCTAAATTCATGAATATTAGTGTTATCTAATAACGTTAATATGTTATATGGATATATATAGTATTCTTATGGTTGGTAGTGTTAATAAAACAATTTTATTAGGAAACTTAGGAAGAGATCCTGAAATTAGGTCTATGCAGTCTGGAGCTAAAATGGCTTCATTTTCAATTGCAACTTCAAAAAGATGGAAAGATAGAAATACTCAAGAACAAAAAGAAAAAACGTCTTGGCATAACATTGTTGTTTTTGGAGACGGCTTAGTTGATATAGTAGAAAAATATGTAAAAAAAGGATCTAAAATTTACGTTGAAGGAGAGCTTCAAACACGGAAATGGCAAGATAAAGATGGAAATGACAGATACACTACAGAGGTCATTTTACAGGGGTATAATTGTAATTTAACCCTATTAGACAGTAGAAATAATAATTCTCAGATATCAGATAATTCTCAAGAAATGGATCAATCTAAGCCGGTTGAAGACAATTCTTTTGGAAATCAATCAGGTGATTCTGATGATTTAGATGAAGATATCCCTTTTTAATTTTTTATATTAGATATTGTTATTTAATTACTGAAAAATATAGTTTTTTTAATATAATTTAATCATTTATTTATATTGGTTTAAATTATGCTTTTTGATATAAAAAATACTTAATTTTTCTTAGAAAACTTGGATTTTTTTAGTGCCTGACAATATAGATACATTAAATAACGACAATCAAGAACCTACTAATATACCTTCAGTAAGTTTAGAGCAAGAAATGCAAAAATCCTACCTGGATTATGCAATGTCTGTAATTGTTAGTAGAGCACTTCCAGACTGTAGAGATGGTTTAAAGCCAGTTCACAGAAGAATATTGTACTCTATGAGTGAGTCAGGGTACAATTTTAATAAACCATACAAAAAATCTGCAAGAATAGTTGGCGATGTAATGGGTAAATATCATCCACACGGAGACTCAGCTATTTACAATTCTATGGTTAGAATGGCACAAGATTTTTCTATGCGATTAGAGTTAGTTGATGGTCAAGGGAATTTTGGATCCTTAGATGGCGATCCTCCTGCAGCAATGAGATATACTGAAGCACGACTCGCTAAAGTATCCGAAAAGCTTGTTGAAGATATTGATAAAAACACTGTTGCGTTTCAATCTAATTATGATGATACAACAAAAGAGCCCTCAGTTTTGCCATCCCAATTTCCAAATCTTTTAGTTAATGGAGCATCAGGAATAGCTGTTGGAATGGCGACTAATATTGCCCCACATAACTTAGGAGAAGTCATAGACGCATCTTTATATCTTATTAAAAATCCAGAATGTAATATCTCAGACCTTCAAAAATATATTTTTGGTCCTGATTTTCCAACAGGAGGTCAAATAATTGGTAAAAAGGGCATAACAGAAGCTTTTGAAACTGGAAAAGGAGGGTGTGTAGTTAGGTCAAAGACTAGTATTGAAAATTTTAAAAAGGATCGTGAAGCAATCATTCTCCATGAAATACCTTATCAGGTTAATAAATCAAAATTATTAGAAAGGATCGCAGAAATTGTAAAAAATGGAATTGTTGAAGGAATTTCAGATTTAAGAGATGAGTCAGACAGAAACGGTGTTAGGGTTGTTATAGAATTAAAAAAAGATGTAGACACAAATATTATTCTCAATCAATTATATAAACATACGTTAATTCAAACGACATTTAATTCTAATATGCTTGCTTTAAATAAAGGTAAGCCAGAACAAATGAATTTAAAAGAAATTTTATCTTCATTTTTAGATTTTAGAGAAGAAGTAATAATAAAAAGAACATTATTTGATCTTAATAAAGCTAGAGAAAAAGCTCATATTTTAGTTGGATTGGTTGTTACTAATGAACATATTGATGAAATTATAGAATTAATAAAAAGTTCAAAAGATACAAAAGAAGCAAAAGAAAAATTAATTAAAAAGAAATGGAAAGTATCTAAACAAAATCTTAATTTTATTAAATCAGTTGAGGATGATACTGTAGAGTTAAAAAACAACACTTTCAATTTTTCTGACGCACAGGCTAAAGCTATTTTAGAATTAAGATTACAAAAATTAACTACTTTAGAAAGAGAAGATATACAAAAAGATTTAGAAAGTTTAATTTTAGAAATTAAAAATTACTTATCTATACTTAATTCTAGGGATATTCTTCTAAAGGAAATAGAAAATGAATTAGCTGAAATTAAAAAAGAATTTGCAACTGAAAGACGTAGTGAGATTATTGATCAAGAATATGAGCAAGTAGATGATTTAAAATTTATTCAACAAGAAGATATAGTTTTAACTATTTCTAATAATGGATACATTAAAAGATCACTATTATCTAATTATCGTTCTCAAAATAGAGGAGGTAAAGGTAAAACTGGTATGTCAACAAGAGAAGAAGATTTTGTTAAAGAAATTCACTTTGCAGATACTCATACTAAACTTTTAGTTTTTTCTTCATTAGGAAAAGTTTATTCTCTAAAATCTCATGATGTTCCTGAAGCTAGTTTAAAGGCAAGAGGAAAGCCTATAGTAAATTTATTGCCATTTAAAAATTCTGAAAAAATATCAACCTTTCTACCATTACCCCTAGATGAAAATCAGTGGGAAAAATTTTATGTTATTTTTACAACTAAAAATGGAATGGTTAGAAAAAATAAATTAATTGATGTTGCTAAGAGTGGAAAAAGAGAATTGAGAGATTCAGGCAAAGTATCTATTAAACTTGATGAAAAAGATGAATTAATTGGTGTTAAGCTTTGTACTGTAGATGATGATATTTTACTTTCTTCATCAAATGGAAAATGTTTACGTTTTCCAGTTGAAAAATTAAGATTATTTTCTGGTTTAAATTCTTCAGGTGTAAGGGGTATAAAATTAGATAAGGGCAATACAATCATTTCTTTAGCAATTTTAAAACATTCAGTGATTGATATGAGCATTCGTCAAGAATACTTAAGAGCAGCATCCGAAAGTAGAAAAGAAACTTCATCACTCAAAAATGGATTTGAAGAATTAAATAATAATGAGGAATTTCTTTTAGCGATAACATCCAAGGGTTTTGGAAAAAGATCATCCGCTTATGAATATAGAATTTCAAATAGAGGAGGGAAAGGTATAACTGGTATAGTTACATCAGAAAAAAATGGTGAAGTTGTTGATTGTTTTGTTGTTAAGGACAACGATGAAATTATTCTTGTTAGTGATAAGGGGCAAATAATTAGAGTTAATGTAAACCAAATTAGAATAGCTGGAAGATCCACAAAAGGTGTAAGTATTTTTAAGATTCCTGAAAGTGATAGAATTGTTTCTGTTTCTAGAATACAAGAATTTGAAAATGATGAATAAAATTGGAATATATCCAGGCACTTTTGACCCCATGACTGCAGGTCATATGGACATAATCAAAAGATCATTAAGAATAGTAGATAATTTAGTAATAGCGGTTGCTAATAATATTAATAAAGACTCATTGTTTAGTGTGCAAGAAAGAATTAACATCATCAAAAGTGATATTAGTAATCTAAAAGAATTTAATTCAAAAATTAATGTTATGGAATTATCAGGATTACTTACAACATTTGCTAAAGATCAAAATGCCACATGTATAATACGCGGTTTAAGAGCTGTATCAGATTTTGAGTACGAATTTCAAATGACAGGTATGAACTACCAACTTAATCCTGATATTGAGACAATATTTCTTATGACTTCTGAAAAAAACTCATTCATTTCATCAAATTTTGTTAAAGAAGTTCACAAACTAGGTGGAGATGTTTCAAAATTTGTTTCTAAAAATACTTTAGAACAACTTAATCAAAAAAACTCTTAGTTAATCACTTGCGCTTACAATATTTGAACTATATAGAATACACATTCGATGGGCCCTTAGCTCAGTTGGTAGAGCAATTCCCTTTTAAGGAATGGGTCGCAGGTTCGAATCCTGCAGGGCTCACCATCCAAAATGAAAAAAACAAAAATTAAAAATATTGCATCCGGTATTGAGAAAAATTGTGATATCCTAAGAAAAAATGATAACATTCTTGAAGTAGTTCTTGAAGGAACAACAATAAAGATATTTCTTAAAAAGAAGACTAATAAATATATTGGATATTTTAAAGAAATGGAATTTGAGTCTGACGGTTAATTTTTATTTCTAATATTTAATTCGTTTTTATAATCAATTTGTACTTGCCTTAAAATTTCTTTCTTTGTTTTTACTTTACCTTTACCTACACCAGGGCAATTTTTAGCAATATCATTATTCCAAGTTTTTGTATTCATATTTTCAGGCCAAAAAGGCCAAGTTCTACATTGTATGGGTCTTGATTTATAAACAGTACATTTGTTATCCTTCAAAAATATGCAATTTCCATTATTTTTTTTTAGTTCCTTTAAGTGAATGAAACCATCAGTTTTTTGACAATAGTTTTTTACAAAGTTTTGTTCTTTTATTTTAAATTCATCTGACAATTTTTTAATATCTTTCTTACTTAAATAAACAAAACCATAGGTACCTCTTGAAACACAACAATTTCCAGAACCCTGGCATTCAAATCTAATACCTTTTTCTATATCCATAACTATTATCCAGCAGTCAGTGTTAAAATTGCTGCATCTCTTTCTTGAAGATACAATAAGTTTCGAAGATTTTCTCCTTCTATGTTTTCTAATTTTGGATTTTTAGATAATATATCTTCTACCATAATTTTAGCATCTTCTAATAGATCGTAATCAAAACTAAGATCAGCTACATAAAAAGATGGGCTGCCAGATTGTTTTTTTCCTAAAATTTCTCCTGGACCTCTTATTTTCAAATCCTCTTCAGCGATTTTAAAACCATCATTTGTTTGCTTCATTATATCAATTCTTTGTTTTGAAATTTCCCCGATATTATCTTTATGTAAAAGTATACAATATGATTGAATGTCATTTCTACCAACACGACCTCTCAATTGATGAAGTTGAGCTAAACCAAATCTTTCTGCGTGTTCAATTACAATTGTTGTTGCAGAAGGAATATCTACACCAACTTCAATAACAGTTGTTGAAACTAAAATTTTATAATCCTCATTTTTAAACTTTGTCATTATTTCTTCTTTTTCTATTTCACTTAAACGTCCATGCATTAAAAGAACTTTATTTTTGAAATATTTTTTTAAAATTTTGTATCTTTCCTCTGCAGCTTTTAGATCTAACTCTTCAGATTCTTCAATTAAAGGGCATACCCAATAAAATTTGGACGATGAATTTTTAAGTTTTTCTTTTATTCTATCAATAAGTTGATTTTCATTTTTTAATGACAAAGAGCTAGTTATAATTGGTTTACGACCTAAAGGTTTTTCAATTAATTTACTCTCTTTCATATCACCATATGCTGCTAAAGTTAATGTTCTTGGAATGGGAGTCGCACTCATTACTAAAATATTTGGTTTATGATTTTTATGATTAAATACCATTCTTTGATAAACTCCAAATCTATGCTGTTCATCAATAACTGCTAAACCTAAATTATTAAATTTTACTGTATCTTGTATTAAAGCATGTGTCCCAATTATAATATCTGCTTTTCCCTTTGCAATTTCATCTAATTTTTCTTTCCTTTCCTTACCCTTATCCTTTCCTGTAAGAACAAGCACATTTATTTTTGAATCTTTTAATAAATTTAGAATATTTTCATAATGCTGATATGCAAGAATTGTAGTAGGCACCATTAAAGCAGATTGAAAATTACTTTCAAATACTTTTATCATTGATATTAAAGCAACAATAGTTTTTCCAGACCCAACATCTCCTTGCAACAATCTGATCATTTGATTAGAACTTCCTAGATCCTGAAGTATTTCTTTGATTACATTATTTTGTGAATTTGTGAGTTGAAAATCTAAATTATTATAAAATTTTTTTAATGTTTTATTTTGGCTAGTAATTTTAAGACCTTTTTTCTTTTGATTAAAATTTCTCATAATTCCTATAGCTAATTGATGAGATAATAATTCATCAAATGCTAGTCTTCTTCTGAGCAAATTTTTATCTTTTATATTATTATCACTTGGATTATGAAGATTTAGAACTACCTTATTCCATTGTTTAAATTTATATTTATTTAATATTGAAGTTTCTATCCATTCATTAAAATTTGGTAAATTATTTAATATTTGATCGGTTAATTTATTCATTATTTTTTGATTGAGGCCACTAGTTAAACTATAAACAGCCTCTTTACTTTTGATTATTTTATTATTGTTTAAAGCACTTACATGAGTTGGGTGCGTTATTTGAAATGTGTTTCTAAAATATTCTAATTTTCCAGATATTAATCTATTTTCATTTATTGGAAGTATTTGTCTCAACATAGGATGTCTTGCATTAAAATACACTAAATCAATATTTGTATCTCCACAGATACATTTAATTTTGTAGGGTTGCCTTTTAAACCTTGAAGGTTCATGTTTAATTATTTTTAAATTTAATGTTACTAAAGAATTAATTTCAGCATCATGAATATTTTCATAGAATTTTCTTTCAAGAATATTATTTGGTATATTCCAAACAAAATGAATATTCTTATATATACCTAATTTATTAATAATTTGTTCTAACTTTGGACCAACTCCTTTGAGAGAAGATATTGGAGATAATATGTAGTTTAATTTTTCTGGTCGCATAGATTTTTATAAAATTATAAACTATATTCTATATTCAATTTTTATGTCATTCAATTCACTTAAAAAAACAATAAAATATAGGGTTTCTTACTCTGGAACAAAAGAGACAGATATTTTATACAAAAGATATTTTATAAATCATTTAGATAAATTTACAGAAAAAGATCTTGGGGATATTAAATCGATATTTAATCAATTCTCCGATAATGAGATTTATGATTTTCTCACATCTAAGGTAGCTATCCCATTAGAATTTAAGGAAATATTTAATAAAATACTTAATGAAGAATAAAAATACAATCGGACCATCAATTCACAATGTTGAGCCTTTTTTCATTTCTCAGTTCTATCAAAATTCTAATAAATCAATTTTATATATTGGAAAAGATGAGAGAGAAATATCATCTATGGAACACAAAATTAAATGGTTATTACCTGATGTTGAAATTTTATTATTTAAATCTTGGGATCAAATTCCATACGATAATGTCTCTCCTTCAAAAGAAGTTCAAATAGAAAGATTAAAAACACTTAAAATTTTATCAAATTCTAAAGCAAAAAGAATAATACTCACTACAATTAATTCAATAACTCAAAAAATAATCCCTAAATCAATTATTAATTCACAACTTTTTAAAATTTCAAAAAATCAAAAATTTAAATTTGAGGATCTTATTAATAACCTTGTCCTCTTAGGCTTCCAAAGAACTTCTTTAGTGCGTGATAAATCAGAATTTTCTGTAAGAGGATCAATTCTGGATATTTTTCCAAATGATAGATCTAAGCCAATAAGAATAGATTTTTTTGATGAAGAAATAGAGACGATTTTTGAATTTGATCCAATTACTCAAAAAAGATTAAAAGAAATAAATAGTGATTTAGAGTTTAATATTATTAATGAATTAATTCTTAATGAAAATAATCTTAACTTATTTAGAAAAAATTTTAGGGAAATATTTCCAGAGTATAGAAATAGTCAAGTTTATAATCTTTTTTCTGAAAATATTATTCCATCTGGTGGTGAACAGTTTTTACCTTTATTCTATAATAATCTCGAAACTTTATTTGATTATGTTAAAGACTATAAAATACTATTAAATGACGAATTTAAAAATATATTTGAAAATAGATTAGAAAATATAAATGATTTTTATTTAGCCAGAAAAAATAATAAAGAAAATTTTTTTTTATCACCTGAATTTTTTTACTTAAATAAAGAAGTTTTCCAAAAATATTTAGATAACAATGAGCATTTTTACTTTAATACATTTGATAAAAATAATCATATCAATATTGATGTAAATGTTATTCATAATTTATCATCAATTAAAAAAGAAATTGATTTTACTTTTATAAATCAATTTTTTACAACTAATTCTAAAGAAAATTTTATATATATATGTTGCCGTAGTAAAGGAAGTTTAGAAAGAGTATCTAAAATATTACAGAATAATTTAAGTTTAAAATTAAATAATGTAATAAACTTTAATCATTCACTTTCAGATAATATTCTTTTAACTATTCTGGATATTGAAGAGTCATTTAAATTTAATAAATATATTTTTATTAATGAAAAATCCTTGTTTGGTTATTTTTTTAATACGCAAATATCTAAATCACGTAAACAAACTATTTTTTTTGAAGAATTAAATAAATTATCTATTGATTCTATTCTGGTTCATTCTGAGTACGGTCTTTGTAAGTTTAATAATATTAGAAAAATTGAATTAAATGACTCAATTCATGAGTGTTTAGAATTAGAATTTTTTGAAAATCAAAAACTTTTTTTACCAGTTGAAAATTTAAGTTATGTATCAAAATACAGTGATGATACTGATGGAAATATTATTTTAGATAAACTTGGTGCTTCTCATTGGCAAAAAAGAAAAGCAGATGCAAAAAAGAAAATTAGAGATGCCGCAAAAAAACTTATTTCAATAGCTTCTAAGAGACTTCAATCTCAATCTTATGAAATCAATATAAATATTCCTGAATACGATAAATTTGTTAGCACTTTCCCATATGTTGAAACCGATGATCAATTAAATGCAATTCAAGATGTAATTAATGATTTTTCTAAGATGATACCATCTGATAGACTAATTGTAGGTGATGTTGCATTTGGAAAAACAGAAGTAATTTTAAGAGCTATTTTTCTAGCTGCAAAATCAAATTTACAATCTGTAGTTTTAGTGCCAACTACAATTTTATCTAGGCAACATTTTATTAATTTTAAAAAAAGGTTATCTATTTTTGGAATAAATATTGCAGAAATTTCTAGATTAGTATCATTAAAAGATAAAAAAGAAATTTTTGAAAAATGTAATACTGGTAAAATAGATGTTTTAGTTGGAACTCATGCTTTATTAAACGATAAATTAAAATTTAACAGACTTGGTCTAATAGTTTACGATGAAGAGCAAAAACTAGGCACAATTCAAAAAGAAAAATTTAAAGAAATAGCTCCAAAAGCGCATTGTATCTCACTTAGTGCAACACCTATTCCAAGAACATTAAGTATGTCTCTGTCAGGGATAAGAGATCTAAGTCTAATTCTTACAGCTCCATTTGAAAGGATGGCAGTTAGAACTTATGTTTCACCTTTTGACTCTTTAACTATCACAGAAGCTATAAAGAGAGAGATATATGGGAGAAAGAATGGGGTTTACTTTGTAGTGCCAAGAAAAAAAGACTTATCTTTTATAGAACAATTTTTAAATGATAATTTACCAGAAATAAAATATGTAATCACTCACGGTCAGCTTAGTCCAAAATTATTAGAAAATAGAATTTCAAAATTTTATAATCAAGAAGTTCCTTTAATGCTTAGTACAAATATTATTGAAAATGGTTTAGATTTACCTCACGTAAATACAATTATAGTTTACCGATCCAATATTTTTTCTTTAGCCGCACTATATCAATTGAAAGGAAGGGTGGGAAGATCTTCTAAACGTGGATACGCATACATTACATATAAGGAAAATGAGTTAAAAGATAATGGGAGAAAAAGATTATCGATAATAAACTCTTCTGATCATCTTGGGGCAGGTTTTAACATTGCATCTCAAGATTTAGACCTTCGAGGTGGTGGCTCTATTATAGGTGAAGAACAGAGTGGTTTTATCAAGGAAATTGGAACTGAGCTTTATCATCAAATGCTTGAAGAAGAGATAAATTTACAAAAAAGTAAAATTAATTCTGACTTTATTAAAAAAGATAACTTTCAACCAATTATAAAAATCCCTGTTGAAATTTATATACCTGAAGATTTTATAAATGATGTCGATCTAAGATTATCCATTTATAAAAGAATCTCAAATATAAATAATAATAAAGAAATTGAAGAGATTAAAATAGAATTAATAGATAGGTTTGGTAAATTACCTAATCAATTAATTAATTTATTAAAATTAGTAGAAATTAAAATCATTTGTTTAAAAAATAATATTGATAAATTTGAGTTTAGTAGAAAAGGTATATTAATTAGTTTTTTTCAAAATAAACCAAAAAATCCAGAAAAATTATTACAACTTTCATTATCTAATAAAAATTCTCTAATATTAAGACCAGATCAAAAAATATTTTATGATTTTGGTGGTAATTTAATTGATGATAGATTTGAATTATCAAAAAAAATTATTAATTTAATAAAATGAGACTATTTTTATCTTCATCTATTTTAATTATTTTCTTAATATTAAATAAAAATGTTTTTTCTTTAAGTAATGATCATAAATTATCAATATTAAAGAAAGGTCTAGATCAACCTTGGAGTATTTCATTTATTAATAAGAATGAAATATTGATTAGTGAGAAAACAGGTAAAATAAAATTATTTAATCAAACTAATGGAAGTATTATTGAGATAAAACATAATTTAAGTTTTATTGAGGATATAAACTCCCAAGGTGGTTTGCTGGAAATTTTATATCATGATGATCATGTTTATATTAGTTACTCTGAGAAAAGAGGTGAATTTAAATTATATGGACCATCATCTACGTCAGTTGCAAAAGCAAAATTTAATAGAGAAAAACTAAATTTTAATAATATATTTAGATCTGAGCCCCCAATAAGATCGCCTTATCATTTTGGCTCTAGAATAGTAATTAAAGATAATTATTTATTTGCTTCTTTAGGTGAAAGAGGCAAAGGAATGATTGCTCAAGAAGCAGATAAACATCCAGGTAGTATTATTAGAATTAATTTAGATGGATCAGTACCAAAAGATAATCCACATTTTAAAGACCAACCTTTATGGCTTCCTGAAATTTTTCAAATTGGCGTCAGAAATCCTCAAGGAATGGCAATCTCTTCTTTTGATAATAAAATATACATCAGTAATCACGGAGCTAAAGGTGGTGATTGGATTGGTGAAGTAAAGAAAGGTGAAAACTATGGATGGAAAATACTTGGTTGGGGTGGAACAAATTATAATAATACAAAAATAGGACCTAAATGGTTACCAGGTTATACAAAAGCAATTCATTATTGGGTACCTTCAATTGCTGTTAGTGCAATCACAATATATGATGGAGAAGAATTTCCAGAATTTAAAGGATTAGCACTTGTAACATCATTAAAAGATCAATCTTTACGCTCATTAGATTTTTCAAATTTAGATAATGTAGAAGAAGATATTATTTTTAAGAATGAAATAGGAAGAATAAGAGATATTAAAACTCATCCAGAAAGTGGTAAAATTTTCTTTTTAGCTCAAGATAAATTATGGAAATTTGAAAAAAAATAGTAACTTCATGTGTTTCAGAAATATTCTTTTTGATTTATAATGACTATATGTTTGAATTTTTAGCTTTTTTAGTTGGTGTTATGATAATGGGACCAATAGTTTATATTTATTTTTTAGTTCAAGATTTAAAAAAAAGGATTGATAAGCTTGAAAATAAAAATTAATTTTTAATGCACAAAAATATTTTTTTGGCTTCTTATCCAAAATCAGGAAATACTTGGCTGAGATCAATTATTGGAAATTTTTATAATTTTGACAAAGAGTTTAGTCTGAATGATTTAAAATCAATCCCTTTACTATCAATTAAAAAGCATTTTAATGAATTTCAAAATAAGGTTTATATCACTAATAATGAGTTACATTTTGATTGGGTTTCACAAAATATCATTAAATGTCAAAAAATTTTAAATAATAAATTAAATCATCTGAACATATTTAAAACTCATAGCGTAAGACATAAAAATTTTACAAATGAAACGGTAAATGCTGGTTTTATTTATATTGTTAGAGACCCAAGAGACATAATAGTATCTCTTAAAAATTTTTCGGGTAAAGAAATTGATAAAACTATTGATGAATTTCTTTTTTCAAGAAGTTTAATGATTACAACTAATGGTGCACAAGAATTACTTTCAACTTGGGAACTTAATGTACAATCCTGGTTAAATTATAACAGTGTTCCTAGATTGATCATAAAGTATGAAGATTTAAAATTAAATCCAAAAGAAATTATATTAAACATTAAGCAATTTCTTAATAAAATACATAGACTAAATATAAACTTACGTGACCAAGACATTGATAAAATAATAGAAAATACAAACTTTAATAATCTAAAAAAATTAGAAGACAAAAATGGTTTTGATGAAGCTACAATACATTCCAATTTTTTTAGATCAGGAACATCTAATCAATGGAAAGATATATTATCTAGTACACAGGTTAAGCTTATAGAAAAAAACTTAAAATCATTAATGAGTTATTTTAATTATATTTAGGGAGATAATGGCGGAGAGAGTGAGATTCGAACTCACGAACGAGTTGCCCCGTTGCCGGTTTTCAAGACCGGTGCTTTCAACCGCTCAGCCATCTCTCCGTTTAACAGCTTACTATAGTTTCATCTTAAAAATGTCAAAATATTAAGTATTATCATTTCCTAATTGACGATAGTTTTGGTAATTTTAGTTCATGATTATTAGGTTTATAATATTCTTTGTTTTAATTTCTTTCAAATCCTATGCAACTGATTGTGAAAAACCGAAAATGCCAACTGATGAAGAATGGACCAGCTGGCTAACAAAAATAAAAAATGAAGCACTCGAAAAAGGTATAAGCCAGAATACTATTTCAAATAATTTAAATGATGTTAAGCCACAAAGTAAAATTATTATGCGTGATAGATGCCAGCCGGCATCAACAATGACTCTAGATGAGTATTTATTTTATACAATTACTAAAGATAAAGTTTTTGCAGGAAAAAATTTTTTAAAAAAACATGAAGATTTATTAAAAGAAATTGGAGATTATTTTAAAATACAACCAAGATTTATAGTGTCTGTATTAGGTATGGAAAGTTATTATGGAAGAAATCAAGGAAAAATAAATTCCATAATTGCGATAACAACTCTTGCATTTGATAGAAGAAGAAGTGACTTTTACAAAAAACAATTATTTGCTGCTCTTGAAATATTAGATAAAAATCTTGTTCCAAATGGAGAACTAAGAGGTAGTTGGGGTGGGGCGGTTGGTATGACACAAATGATCCCTACAACTTTTTTAGAAACTGCATATGACTGGGATGGTGATGGCATTGATATATGGAATAGTTATGCAGATGCTTTTGCTAGTACTGCAAACTATTTAACTTCATTAGATAAAAATCCATGGTCTAATGATAGTACTTGGGGTAGAGAAGTGCTTCCACCAAAAAATATTTCTTCATCTTTTTTTGATTCTATAAAACAAGTTAACCCAAAAGGTTGTGGGGCAGTTAAACGTAGATCAATTCCAAAAACTATATCTGAATGGTCAAAATTAGGATTTACAAAAATCAATGGAGATCCTTTACCAATAAGAGATGATTTAGAAGCTAGATTAATAATGCCAGATGGGATAGATGGAAGAATGTTCATAGTTTATCCTAATTACAAAAATATTCTTTATTATAATTGTTCATCATATTATGCTGTATCAGTAGGTCTCCTAAGTGATAAAATATCTAATTAGTTTAATTTTTCTTTTAATTATATTTTCTTGCAATGAATTAAATCTAAATAATGTTTCTGATGTTGTAGAAAATAGCACAAATAAAATAGAAGAAATAATTGACAATAAAAAAGAAAATAAAAAAGCAAAAAATCAATCAACCAATAAAAAAATTAAAGATAATATTTTTTATTATGTTGGTGAGCCTTATTTTATTGAAGGGGTTAGTTACATTCCAGAGGAAAATTATAATTATTCGGAAATTGGGCTTTCTTCTTTTTACGGTAAGGAATTACACAATATTAAAACTGTAAACAATGATATAAATAAAGTTACAGAGTTACTTGGTAGACATAAAACATTACCTCTACCAAGTATGGTCAAAGTCACTAACTTGGATAATGGACTTTCTATAAATGTAAAAATAATAGATAGACATGATGATAATGCAGTTATTATTCAGGTTTCAAGAAAAGTTGCACAACTTCTTGGATTTTATAAATCTAAAATAGCTACTGTAAAAGTAGAAATACTTTCTGATGCTAGTAAACAATGGAAGAGTGTTGCAAATTCATTAAATGAAGAAAATTTTGATGAAACTATCTCCTCTGCACCAACAGATATTGTATCTATTGAAGAAATTGATGAAATTACGGATACTAATGATGAGGTCACTGCAATTACAGAAGAACCAATTGAACTTAAATCAGAAAAAACAACTGATTTTAAATTATATTTAAAAGTAACTGGGTTTGAAAACTATGAGAGTATTCGAACAGTATTAGATAATTATGATAATAATCTAAAATACACTTCTGAAAAAAATAACTCCAAATATGACGTAATTATTGGTCCCTTAGAAAATACAGAAGCTAATAATTTGGTTTCATACTTTATCTCAAAAGGTTATAAAGAGACTGAAATTCTTATTGAATAACAAATAAAGGTCATAATTAAGAATTATTAATATTTATGGTAAAAATTTTTAGCTTTTTTTTATTTTTTATTATTTCTTTAAAACTTTACGCCATTGATACAAAGGCAGAGCAAGCCGTTGTCATTGATTTTGATACTAATGAAGTTCTTTTTGAAAAAAATTCTAATGCAAAAGTAATTCCTGCTTCCATGACTAAAATTATGACTGTTTACGTTGCATTTGATAGAATAAAGAATACAAATTTTGCTATTTCTAATGAATGTAAAGTTTCCCCTAAGGCTTATAAAAAGGGAGGTTCTAGAACATTTTTAGAGATAGATGATAATGTAACGGTTGATGATTTATTAAAAGGTATAATCGTTCAATCTGGTAATGATGCTTCTATAGCTTTAGCGGAATGTTTAGGAGGTACTGAAGAAGATTTTGCTAAACTCATGAATGTTTATGCAGAACGCTTAGGAATGAAAAATACAAATTTTGTTAATTCATCTGGCTGGCCTGATGATAATCATTATTCCACTGTCAAAGATATCGCAATTCTTTCAAATTCAATAATTAGAGATTTTCCAAATCTTTATACATATTTCAAAATGGAAGAATTTACTTATAATGATATTACTCAACCAAATAGAAATAAACTTTTATATCAAGTTCAAGGAGCTGATGGTTTAAAAACAGGTTTTACAAAAGAATCTGGGTGGGGAATAGCTGCTACAGCTTTAAGGAATGATAGAAGGATTACAGTAGTTATAAATGGAACAAATAGCTCAAGATCAAGGTTAAATGAGTCATCTAATTTAATAAATTGGGCATTTAACCAAACCTCTCAACAGACTTTAGTTGAAAAAGATCAGTTTATTAAAGAAGTAGATGTATGGCTGGGTAGTGAGAGCAGTATTAATTTAATTAGCGCACAAAAATTAGTATCAACATTATCATTTGATCAAATTCAATTAATGAATTCTTCTATTACATATACAAAACCAATATCTGCTCCAATCAAAAAAGGTGATGAATTAGGAAAATTAATTATAAATATAGATGGAAAGCCAAAAATAGAAGTACCGCTTATTGCTGAAAAAGATGTATCTCCAATCAACCCTTTATTTAAAATTTTTGCTGCAGCAAAATACTTAATTTTTGGAAGAAGTTTAGATGAAATTAAATAAAGGTTTGTTCATTAGTTTTGAAGGACCTGAGGCAAGTGGAAAATCATCTCAAATATTTCTTTTATCAAAATATTTAAAAAAAAATAAAATTCCTTTTATTGTATCTAGGGAGCCCGGGGGGACTAATTTTGCAGAAAAATTAAGAAAATTAATTTTAGATAATAAATCTACAATTAATAATTTAGAAGAATTGCTTCTTCTTATGGCAGCTAGATCAAATCATATCAATGAAGTAATTATCCCTAATCTTAAAAAAGGTAAAATTGTCATTTCAGATCGATATGCAGATTCCTCATTTGTTTATCAAGGATATGTAAATAAATTTGGAATTAAAAGAGCGCAAAAACTTCATAAAGAACTTCTTAACAATTTTTTTCCTGATTACACTTTTATTTTTAAAATCAGTCCAAAAGAAATAATCAAAAGATTAAAACAGAGGAAAGTTAAAAACAAATATGATAAAACTAACTTATTCTTTCATCAAAAAGTAATTCAAGGATATAAAAAAATAGCAAATCCAAAAAGATATATAATGGTAGATGCTTCCTTATCTAAAGATATAATTCACAAAAATATTATTAAAAAATTAAAGTTATAATTAATGATTGAATTAATAGGTTTTGAAAAAGAATATAACGATCTTCTTAAAAGATACAAATCAAATAATCTTCCAAATTCAATTTTAATTCATGGATTGAGTGGAATAGGTAAAAGAACTTTTCTCAACAAATTAGTTAAAAATATTTTAAATATAGAATTTAAAGATAATAATGTGGATCATCATTTAAATTTATTTAAAAATAATACACATCCAAATATAAAAATAATTGAAAAAGAGATTGATAGCAAAACTGGAAAAATAAAATCTAATATAACAATTGATCAAATTAGAAGATTAAAAAAATTTTTGAATTCAACATCAATAATGCAAAATTCTTCTAAAATAGTTATTGTTGATTCTGCTGATTATTTAAATATCAGTTCAGCAAATAGTATGCTCAAGATTTTAGAAGAATCAAATGATAGTACCTATATCTTTTTAATATCAAATCAAATTTCATTACTTTTGCCAACAATCAGATCAAGATGTTTGAAAATTAAATTTAATACTCATAATTTAACTAATTTTACTAATATCATTAAAAATAATATCGATGAAATATCTAATGAAGAGATAAATTTTTACTTTGAATTAACGTATGGATCACCAGGAACCACAATTCTTTATTACAATAATGATTTCTTGGATATTTTCCAATTATCAATTAAATGTCTTTTATCAAATGATCTAGATGATGATAAAATAAATTTATCAAATATATTATCAAAACTTACTAATGATGAATTTAATAATTATTTATCAATGCTTAAATTTATTCTAATTGTTGCTAATAAAATTAAAATAAACAGAGATGATAAAAGCTTATTTAATATGCCAAATTATCTAGAGTTAGAGTCTTTATCCGCAAATCTTACCCAAAAAAATCTTATTGATAGATTTGATTATTTAACTAATAACCAAAAAGAATTATTTAGTTTAAATCTTGATAAGAAAATATTTATATTAAATTTTTTAACTCAATAAAATGAATTTTTATATAACTACACCAATTTACTACACTAATGATATTCCTCATATAGGTCATGCTTATACTAGTATAGCTTGCGATATTATTGCGCGATATAATAAATTATTAGGAAACAATGTGTTCTTCTTAACAGGTACAGACGAGCATGGACAAAAAGTAGAAAAAGCTGCTATTAATTCAAACTTAAAACCTAAAGAATTTGTCGATAAACTTTCAGTTAATTTTATCAATTTAATACCTTTTTTAGGATGTGAAATAAATGATTTCATAAGAACCACTGAAGAAAGGCATATTAAAGCGTCACAAGAACTTTGGAGGCAATTAGAAAAAAATAATCAAATATATCTTTCAAATTATGAAGGTTGGTACTCAGTTAGAGATGAAGCATTTTATTTAGAAAATGAATTAAAAAAGATTGATGGTAAATATGTTACCGATAATGGATCACCTGTAGAGTGGGTCAAGGAGGAGAGTTATTTTTTTAAACTTTCAGAATGGCAGAATAAGTTAATCGATTATTATGAAAAAAATCCAGAATCAATCTTACCCAAAACGAGATATAATGAAGTATTAAGTTTTATTAAAAGTGGATTAAAAGATCTTTCTATTTCAAGAACAACTTTTAACTGGGGAGTCCCAGTTCCAAATAATTCGAAGCATGTGATGTATGTTTGGATTGATGCATTATGTAACTACTTAACTGCAATTGGTTATCCAGATACAAATAATAATTACAAGAAATTTTGGCCAGCAACACACATTGTTGGAAAAGATATATTAAGATTTCATGCAGTTTATTGGCCAGCTTTCTTAATGGCTGCAGGTATTGAGCCGCCTAAAAGAATATTTGCTCACGGATGGTGGACGAATGAAGGACAAAAAATTTCTAAATCACTTGGTAATGTCATCGATCCTTACGATATTATTAATGAATATGGCTTAGATCAAATTAGGTTTTTTTTATTTAGAGAAGTACCTTTTGGAAATGATGGAGATTTTTCAAAAAAAGCAATCGCAAATAGAATTAATGCTGATTTATCAAATAATTTTGGTAATTTAGTACAAAGGATTTCATCATTTGCTGTAAAAAATAATGATTCTATACTAAAGCCAGCAGAAAATTTAACTAATGAAGATCAGGATTTAATTAATATTCTTCAGAATAAATTTGATGGATATTGTAAATTTATGAATAATCAACAAATTGATAGAGCAATTAAGTCTGTCTTGGAGTTAATATCTGCCGGTAACGCGTATGTTGACACTCAAGCACCATGGACACTGAAAAAAACAAATAAAATAAGAATGGAAGAAGTTTTATATATTGTTACAAATATAATTATTAAATCAGCTATTATGCTCTATCCAATAATACCAACTAGTTCAAAAAAAATTCTAAATATTTTTAATTATAATATGGATAATAATAAATTTGAAAATTTCACTAAACTAATCAATCAAAAAATAAAAATAAATAATCCAGAACCAATATTTCCAAGAATATTGAATGATTGACTCACATTGTCATTTAAATTTTAAAAAATTATCAGAAAATTTTGAGAATATAATTAATAATTCCAAAAAAAATAATATAAGCTCAATATTATCAATTAATACAAAACCTGAAGATTTTCAGGATCATTTAAATTTAATAAAAAATTATAATTCTATTTATATCTCATATGGACTTCATCCAAGTGATGTTAAATCAATGAACCAAATTGAATTACAAAACTTTGATCAATACTGTAAAAATGAAAAAGTAATAGGAATAGGTGAAACAGGCATTGACCTCTATCATAATGATCAATTTCTAAAAGAACAAACACACGTATTTGAAACCCATATTGAAGCTTCATTAAAGCATTCACTACCAATTATCATTCATCAAAGAAATTCTGAAAAAGAAATTGTTGATATTTTAAAAAATTATAAATCAAATAATTTAAAACTAATTTTTCACTGTTTCACAGGTTCAAATCAACTTTTAAATTTTTGTCTAGAGAATAACTATTACATTTCAATTTCTGGAATAATAACATTTAAAAATGCATCAAATTTAAGAGATATAATTAAGGACGCTCCTTTAGATTCTATACTTATAGAAACTGATAGCCCTTTTTTAGCACCTGAGCCAATGAGAGGTAGAGTTAATGAGCCATCTTTTGTAAAATATACAGCTGAATATTTGGCAAAATTTTTTAAATTATCCTTAGAAGAATTTGAAAAAATTACTGATAATAATTTTTTTAATTTGTTTACAAAAGCTAAAAGAGATAATTATCTGTAATGAAAATAACAATTTTAGGCTGTGGAGGATCTTTTGGTTCGCCTTTAGCATGGAATAGACATGGTAATATTGATCTAAATAATAAAAGAAATTTTAGAACAAGGTCATCGGTACTTATTGAATATAAAAATTCAAATATTTTAATTGATACTAGTCCAGACCTTAGACAACAACTTTATAATGCTAAATGTACAAATATTGATGCAGTTCTTTATACGCATATTCATTCTGATCATACATCAGGTGTGCCAGATATGAGAGCAATGTCCTTAATAAATAAAAAAATTATTCCTGCATATATGCCAAAAGAAATGATTTCTGAAATGGAAACAAACTATAAATATATTTTTAAAGGAGAAAAAGATTATTTACCATTTATGGAAATTAAAGAATTAGATTCTAGTATAAATTTTCAAAATATAAATATTGAAACATTTAAACATAATCACGGATCAATTGATGTTCAAACATACAAGATTGGTAATTTTGCATATTCTACAGATTTAAAAAAATTTTATAATCAAGATATTGATAAATTAAAAAATCTAGATTTATGGATAGTTGGTTTGTTAAGACAAGATACTCATCCCGCTCATGCTGGATTTGATCAAATAATGGATTTCATTTCATATATTAAACCTAAACAAACTATTCTTACTCATATGACAGCTTTACTAGATGAAAAAGAATTAATAACAAAGTGTCCACCAAATGTAAAACCTGGATATGATGGTATGATTATTGATATATGAAGCCTGTATCGATTGGTTGCATAGGAATAGGAAATGTTGGATCAAATCTTACAAATAATTTATTAAAATCAAGTAACAATATATTTGTGTATGATAAAAATAATCAATCGTATTCAAGATTAAAAAATTTAAAAAACAAGCCTTGTAAAACTTTAAAAGAATTAACTGAAAAAAGTGATATTATAATAACTTGTTTACCTTCACCAAAAGCAGTAAGCAAAGTTCTAAAAACTATTTTAAGATATTTAACTAATAAACACATTTGGATTGAGATGAGTACTACAGATAAAAATGATATGATTAGCTTATCCAAAAAAGTAATTTCTAAAGGTGGAAAAGTATTAGAATGTCCAATTACTGGAGGAGAGCACAGAGCAAAATCAGGAAATATATCTATTCTAGCTGCAGGCAAAAAATCAACTTTTAAAAAATGTTTCCCAATTTTATCATTGCTTGGTCATGAAATTTTATATTGTGGAAAAATTGGAAATTCTTCAATATTAAAAGTAATTACAAATTATTTAGCGTCATTACATTTATTAGGTATAGGTGAAGCACTGAGTGTTGCAAAAAAAAATAAAATTAACTTAGGTTTAACTTATAAAGCAATAAAAATAAGCTCTGGAAATAGTTTTGTTAATGAAACTGAAACAAAGGTCATACTTGGAGGTAGTTATGATGTTGGATTTACAATGGATCTAGTCAATAAAGATATAAATCTTTTTAATAAAATTGGAAAAAATATAAAATTAGAACTAGGTAATTATCTTAGTAAAAAGTTTAAACTAGGTATGAAAATTTTAGGTAAAAGATCATTTAGTACTAGTATTATTAAATTAATTGAAAAAGATGCTAAAATTAAATTAAGAGCAAAAAATTTCCCAAAACAATTAATTGATAAACAAAAAAAACAAAAAGGTGTACAAGTATAATATGTCAAAAAAAAATTTGTTACCTGCTGACTTAGATCCAAGAAATCCAAGTTTTGCTTACAAAAATAAATATAATGATCATGTAGATAATACTGATCAATTTAATAATTATCTAAAGTCTACTGAAGTTAAGAATATTTTTTCTGGTATGTTATGGGGCGAAGGACCAGCATATATTCCTCATTTAGATACATTGGTCTGGAGCGATATACCAAATAATAGAATGTTAAAGTTATCAAATGGTTCTGTTGCTGAATATAAAAATCCTTCAAATTACTGTAATGGAAATACTATTGATAAAGAAGAAAATGTAATTTCTTGTTCACATGGAGGAAGATGTATTTATAAAACTAATGATAATTTAGAAGTGGAAGTTTTAGTTGATAGTTATAATGGTAAGAAACTTAACTCACCAAACGACCTATTTGTTAAATCTGATGATACAATTTGGTTTACAGATCCACCTTACGGTATTTTATCAGATTATGAGGGGTATCCTGGCGAACAAGAATATGGTGGCTGTAATGTATTTTCTTTTGATCCTAAATCAAACAATTTAAAAGTTATGATAGACGATCTTATTAGACCTAATGGTATTGCGATATCGCCAGATGAAAAAAAATTATATGTAGCTGATACTGGAGAAAATATCAAACATTTGTATGTTTATGATATGATTGATGGAATACCTATAAATAGAAAATTAATTTATGATTTTAAACCTTTTTTTTCTGATGGTTTTAGATGCGATAAAGATGGTAATGTTTGGACGAGTGCCGGAAAGGCAATTAAATGTTTTAATCCTCAAAACGAATTAATTGGGCAATTTATTGTTCCAGAACTAGTATCAAATTTAGAATTTGGAGGAGTGGAAGGTAATATTTTATATATAACAGCCACAACTAGTTTATATTCTATCGAATTAAATCAACAAGGTGCCAGATTCTATGAATAAACCTTTATCTTCAGGAAAATGTGAACCATGCAATGGGAACACCCCTAAATTAAATTATCAAGAAATTAGCAAATTTTTGTCTGAACTCAATGAATGGTCAGTTAATGATAATCAAGAAATGATTTTCAAAAAATTTAAATTTAGAAATTTTAAAAAAGCTATATCATTTGCAAATGAAGTGGGAGAAGTAGCAGAAAAAGAAGGTCATCATCCTGATATATCAATAGGATGGGGTTATTGTTTAGTTATGGTCCATACTCACGCAATAGAGGGATTATCAGTTAATGATTTTATATTAGCTTCCAAAATTGATTTAATTAAAAGTTAATTTAATGAAAAAAAAAATTTTTATTTGCGGTATTAGTACTGAATGCTGCTCATATTCAACATTAATACAAAATAAAAAAGATTTTGAAGTTTTAAGCGGAAAAAAACTTATAAAATATATAAATTTTCCATATTCCAAACATAATAATGTAAAATTTATACCAAATAAATTTTATCGAAGTTTGCCTGGTGGGCCTGTAGATAAAAAATTTTTTATAAAAACAATTAACAATATTACAAATGATTTAATAAAATCAAAACCTATTGATGGTATTTTGCTAATCATGCATGGTGCGATGTATGTCAAAGGTATTAGTGATCCCGAAGGTTTTTTTATTAAAAAAATTCGCTCTAAAGTATCTAAAAAATGTAAAATATCATTATCTTATGATCTTCACGGTCAGATGACTGATACAATTATTAAAAATATTGATTATTTTGCGGCTTATAAAACAGCTCCACATATTGATGTTAAGCAAACTTATTCAAGGTCATTGAAAATGTTAATAGATGGAATATTAAAAAATAAAAAAAATCATATTATTTGGGAAAAAATACCAGTTTTAGTTTCAGGTGAAATGTCATCTACAATAGTTGAGCCATGTAAAAAAATTTATAAAAATCTTAATATTTTTAATAAATTGAATGGGATTAATGATTGTAATTTACTTATAGGATATGTTTGGGCCGATACTAAGAGAGCAACAGCTTCTGCAATTGTAAATTGTACAGATCTTAATATTGGTAAAAGAATATGTAAGAAAATAGCACTAAGTTATTGGAATAAAAGGTTTAATTTAGTTTATGATATGAAATCTTACAAGTTAAATAAGATTTTTCATGTAGTTAATAAAAAAAGATTTACAATTTTAGCTGATAGCGGAGACAATCCAACAGCTGGAGGGGCAGGTAGTAGAATTGATGTATTAGAGCACGTATTTAAAAACAAGATAGAGAACACTCTATTTGCAGGAATTTATAATGAAGAAATCTTTAGAGAACTAAAAAATAAAAAAAACAAAATCGTCATAAAAGATAGTATCTCAAAAAAGAAAATTTCTATTTCGATTGATAAATTTTATCTAAAAAATAATAATGCGATTATAATCTCAAATAATAATACAGTAATTTTTACTAAATATAGAAAACCTTTTCATTATCTGAGTGATTTTAGGGAATTAAATATAAATTTAAAAAAATATAAAATATTGATTGTAAAATCTGGATATCTTTCGCCAGAACTTAAAAAACTTAAAGCAGATAATTTTATGATTTTAACAGATGGATTTGTTACTCAAGATTTTAAAAGAATTAAAAATTTATTTAGAGAAAAGCCAATTTATCCTTTCCAAAAAAATTTTAGATATAATATAGCAATTTAATTAAGTACCACAAAAAGTTTCAAAAACTTTTTCACTTTCAAGAGGTGGGGTAATATACTTTTTATTTTCTATTTTCTCGTAAGGATTTTTCAGTATTTTTTCAAAATTATATAATTGAACGTAATTATTACTGTACACTTCATTAATTATTTCTTCAATAATATGATTCCTAGGTATAATTTGAGGATTAACATTTTTAAATTTTCTTAATTTATTATTTTTATATTTTTCTTCCCAATTTTTAAAAATCTTTTTATCAAGAGAATTATTTTCTAAATCTAAAAATGTATTTGTATAATCAAGTTTATAAATATGCATCAAATCTAAAAATTCTTTAACAATTTCTTCGTTATTATTATTATTAGTATCTAAATTCAATTTCATAGACATCATTGTTAACCAAGATTGATCAAACAATTTTTTATATTTATTTAATATATCTTCGATTTTTTTAATTGCTTTTTTTTCATTTGAATCAATTAAATGAATAAAAGTTTCAGCAAATCTTGCTAAATTCCACAACGTTATTTTTGATTGATTTTCGAAAGAATATCTTCCCATTTTATCAATTGAGCTAAAAACTTTTTTTGGATTATATTCATCCAAATATGCAGCTGGACCATAATCAATAGTTTCACATGATAAAGACATATTATCGGTATTCATAACACCATGAATAAAACCAACTCTCATCCAATCTACTACTAACTTAATTTGTAAATCGCAGATTGTCTCATAAAATTTTAAATATTTATCATTATTATTATCTATATCAGGATATAGCCTTGAAATTGTATAAGATATAAAGTTTTGAAATTCTTCTCTATTTTTTAAAAGACTTCCAAATTGAAAAGTTCCCACTCTAATATGTGAATTCGCAACTCTAATTAAAATTGCACCAGGCTCTAATTTATCACGCAATACATTTTCACCTGTAGTCATAACAGCTAGTGCTCTGGTTGATGATATGCCAAGATTATGCATAGCTTCACTCAATATGTATTCCCTTATCATTGCACCTAATGCAGCTTTTCCGTCTCCATTTCTAGAGTAGGGTGTCTGTCCTGATCCTTTTAACTGTATATCTACCCTTTTTTTATTATTAGTAATATGTTCACCAATAATTACAGCTCTACCATCGCCTAAAATTGTAAAATTTCCAAATTGATGTCCTGCATAAGCTTGAGAATAGTAATTTTTATTTAATTTATTTTTTCCCAAAAGAATATTACACTTTTCGTCATCATCATATTTACTAAAATCTAAATTTAACTGCCTTGCAAGATCACTATTAAACAAAACTAATTTTTTATTACTAAAATTTTCAGGATTAACTTTACTATAAAAAATATTAGGTAATTTCGTATAACTATCTTGAAAATTCCAAACCATTTTGAACAAATATATATAAATTTTTTAAATTTAACATCTACAACTTTAGTATATAAGTATTAAGTCAATAATGAATACCATAATTGATATAGTTAATCAGTCAAAACATCCAATAGATAGCGATAAATATATTCAATATTGCAAAAACGAAATTAAAAAAAACTCTATACTAATATTAAATGATTTTTTAACAAATGGCTGCTTAAGTGAATTAATAACTGAAGCACATGGATTACAAGATCAAGCTTTCTATTGTTCTCAAAATCATACTATCTTACTTAATAAACAAGATAAATTAAGTGACTTGAATGATCCTTTGAATAGAGAGGTTATTAGTGATAAAGGTTGTGTTCCTCATGATTTGTTAAATCAGCAATCAAAATTAAACTTTTTATATAAATCAAATATTTTTAAAAATTTTTTAAAAGGTGTCTTAAATTTAAAAGATATTTATCCATACAGTGATACCTTATCTTCTATAAATTATAATTATTATCAAAAATCACAACAGCTAGGATGGCATTTTGATAATGCATCATTTGCTATTACTTTAATGATACAATCATCAGATAAAGGTGGTGAATTTGAATATGTTAGTAAGGGTAGAGATTTTTCTGAAAACTATATCAATAAATCATATATTAAAGATATTTTAGATAGAAAAATTTTACCACAAAAAGCAGACGTTGATGCCGGTACTCTTATATTATTTTATGGTAGAAATTATTTGCATCGTGTAACACCAGTAGAGTCAGAAAAACCAAGAATATTAGTTACACTAAATTATAATGAAGAGGAGGGAACAATGCTCTCAGAAAATGCAAGATTAACATTTTTTGGTAGAATTAACTAATTATGATTAAAGAAAAATAATTGTTTTCCATTTACTCTATAGTTATTAATTAATTTTTTTGCTTCTTTTGAAGTAATCCATTCAATATATTTTTTAGCTTCTTCAATATTTAAATTATTATTTATTTTATTGCTTACTAAAATTATTCCATATTGATTAAATAATGGAGGTAAATTTTCACAAACAATTTGTAGATTTTCTTTTTTATTAAAAGCTATCCAAGTACTACGATCAGAAAGAGTGTAAGCTTTTTTTTGATTGGCAATTAACAATGTAGATCCCATTCCTTGACCTACACTGAGATACCAATTTTCTTTAAATGGTATTTTTATATTTGATAATTCCCATAGTTCTTTTTCTTTTTTATGTGTTCCACTCTCATCACCCCTAGATATAAATAATAATTTTGATTCTTTTATTTCAATCATTTTATTTTCAATCGATGAGCAATTTTTGTTATCTTGTTTTGGCCCAATTAATACAAAATCATTGTACATCAAATCATATCTAAGGGTGCCATATCCATTATTCATAAATTCTAGCTCTGATTTTTTATGATGAACTAATAAAATTTCTACATTTCCATCCATTGCAACTTTTATTGCCTGCCCTGTTCCAAGAGATAGAGCTCTAACTTTTGTATTATATTTATTTTCAAATTCTTTATTAATATACTCTAATAAACCAGTATCGTGTGTAGAAGTTGTGCTTGCTATGGTTATATATTTATTTTCTGCAAGAGCACTCTTTATTATGAAAAATAAACTAAATAATAATAAAACTCTAATCATAAACTTGATACATCATATAGTACTTACTAAATATATTTATATATTTTGAAAGGATAGTTATGAAAATTATTAAAGTTTTAGAAAAAACTGAATTAGTAATAGTCGATTTAGAGGTAAATCTAGGTAAAGAAAAAAGAAATGGCTTAACATTATGTGTTAAATATAATGGTGATTATTATCCATTAAATACTGCACATGATGGAAGACCAATTTTAATGAATAAAGATAATATAATTAAAAATTAAAATTCAATTTTTTAATTATAAACATAAAAATAGCATAAGCTATTGCAGTGCTAATTATTGAAACTATCAGAGAGAAAACAAAATTTTGTTTAAGTTTTAAAAGTATTGGTAAAACAATAAAAAATACTATTGAAGGTACAGTCATAACAATTGTACTATAAGAGAGATCTATAACTTTTTGATAGTCTTTTGTATCCCAATACAACCAAACAAATGCCAATAGTGAAGTTAATGGTAAAGAAACAATAATTGCGGCAGTCCAAGTATATTTTTTAGCTATTTCTGAAACAGCAACAATTATAACTGCACTGATTAGTGTCTTAAGAATTATGTACATTTTTACTCACATTAGTTCGAGTTGCTATATAAACACCAAAAGTACAAATTAACAACCCTATAATATCTATTAATAATAATTTTTCACCTAATACAAACCAAGCCATTACAGCTGTAGTTGGAGGTACTAGAAAGAAGAGACTTGATGTTTTAGAAGCTGTTCCATTTTTTATCAAGTACATTAGAATTGCGTAAGCTCCAAAGGATACCAAAATGATTTGCCAAGAAATTGATAAAATAAAACGTGTATCAAAATTAATAAATGATATTTCAAAAAAAAGTGAAATTATAAATAAAAATATTCCAGCACTTAATGCTTGGTAAAAATTATTAACTGAAAGACTGATTTCATGAGTAAATTTTTTTTGCCAAATAGTAGCAGAAGTTGCTCCTAAAAGTGCAACAATAGAAGCTATAACTCCTATTGCAGGTATTTCTGTTCCAATATCATAACCTATAACCAATATAGTACCTAAAAAACCAAAAAATATTCCTACCCATTGGGTAACAGTAACTTTTTCTTTTAAAATAGGTCCACTTAGAATATTTGTTAAAATAGGTTGGAGGCATACAATTAAAGCAGATAATGTTGCAGTCAGTCCCATAGAATAAGAAAAAAATACTCCACCTAAATAAAATCCATGAAAAAGAATTCCAGTAATCATAGTTTGAAATATTAATTTTTGACTAATTCTTATTCTTTCCCTAAAAATAATAGAAAAAATTAAAAAAAATGCACTTACAATACAAAACCTAAAACATAGTGCAGCAAAAGGGCTTGCAGATTGCACAATAAATTGACCACTTATAAAAGCACTGCTCCAAAAAAAGATAAATAGATACGAAAGATAAAGGTTCATTATAAATAATAATTCTATTCTTAATTTATAAATGTTATGAAAATTTATTCATAGAATAAAATGCTTAGCAATAAAATCAATTTTTTTTGTCCAAATTGTAATTCAGATAAATATATTGGTAAAACTACTATAGGAAAAAACTATAAAGATGAACCATATAAAAATGTAACATCTGAAATACAATGTGCTAAATGTTTTATGGATATTCCATCAATTATTTCAGAAAACATTTCCCTTGATAAGCAAAATGAAATGTCTAAATTGTGGAATGAAATATATAAACCATCACATAAAGAAAATGCTGCACATTGTTCCAAATGTTTTAGATACTATTGGGAAATAGAAAAATATTTATCTGAAAATAATTTTTCTGCAAAAGATATTTTCTATCAAACTTATAATCCTAATAAATCAATTGGAGATTTAATTTGTAAGATTTGTGATCCATCATCTTTTAAATAAAATTAATGTTAGCATATATTCTAAATATATCAGGTTGGCTATTATTACCTTTCATGGATGGTATTGCAAAATATCTATCTTCAGAAATTCATTTCATACAAGTTGTTTGGGGTAGATATTTTTTTATGCTTTTAGTTAGTTTTCCATTAGCGTTTATATTTTTTAGAAAAGAAATTAGTTTTCCTAAAACAATTTCAGTACAGTTATTTAGAAGTTTTTTTTTATTTTTATCTACTGTTTTTTTCTTTTATGCAATTTCAGTTATATCATTAGCTGAAGCTTTAACTCTTGCTTTTATTTCTCCAATTATAGTGACAATATTATCTATTTTCTATTTAAAAGAAAAAGTTGGAATTCATCGATGGACTGCAGTTTTAATTGGATTTGTTGGAGTTATAATTATAATACGACCAGGTTTCGTTGATATAAATTTTGCATCTCTCTCAGCTATTGCTGCAGGAATTTCTTATGCTTTTTTTATAATTTATACTCGAAAATTATCTTTTACAGATAGTGCTGTTGTTACATTACTTTTTACAGGCATTGTAGGTTGTATTTTTATATCTCTTATTGTTCCTTTTTACTGGATAAATTTAGATTTTAGACAATTAATGTTGTTAATTTCCTTAGCTTCAATTGGAACTCTAGGGCATTTTTTAATAATTCTTTCTTTCAGACTTGGTGAAGCTTCAAAACTAGCTCCATTGGGTTATTTTGAAATTTCTACAAATATACTTGTTGGTTATGCTTTCTTTAGTGATTTACCTGATATTTGGATTTATCTAGGATTATCTTTGATCGTATTTAGTGGAGTTTATATTTTCATCAGAGAAAGTAAAGAAGTTAAAAAAACTAATTAATTTTTCTAGTTGTCTGATAAATATATATTGTAACAGATGCAATTAGTAGAGTCCCGCCTATAATTGTGTTTATAGGTGGCGATTCATTTATTATAAACCAAACCCAAGCTGTACCTAAAACACTTTCTAATAAAAAAATTAAAGCTACTTCGTGCGCTGGAGCAAATTTAGGAGAAATTGTTAAAATCATAAATGGAATAGGAAGAATTAATATGCACATAATCAATAGAAATACAATTTGCTCATTATTTAAATTAAAGCTAATTCCAAATGGTAGCGCATAAATTGCTGCAATTAAGCATCCCAATAAACATGCTGGCACTAAATCTTTATTTTTAAATAACCTTACAAGAACCATACTAAAACCCATACCTGCGGCTACAATAAGAGCCATTAAATCTCCATATAATCCTGTAGTTGTAAAGCTTCCTACACCAATTATAACCATTGCAAACATTGATATTAAAATTACTATCCATGTAAAAAGACTAGGTATTTCTTTAAGAATAAAAACTGAAAATAAAGCTGCAAAAATTGGTGCGGATGCAATTAATACTAATGTATTAGCTACAGCAGTGTTTTGAATTGAGTACACAAAACAAATATGAGTTATAGCATAAATAATTGCATATATTATTCCTGGTATACCAATTAGATAAAATGATTTAAGAAATGATTTTTGATATGTATAAATAAGAAAAATTAATATTGTAACTATTGGTAAAGCACTTCTATAAAATATTAAACTAAAATCGTCTAAATTTACTAATCTAATCAGTAAACTATCAGGACTAATTATTAAAACTCCAATAAATGATAATATAAGACCTTTATTTCTTGTTTTCATAAATATTTGAAAATAAACAGATAATTAATATATCTATCAGTATCGTACTTTAAATCACACTTATTTTTATGAAAAAAATACTTTTTTTATGTTTAATTTCTTTATCAATAAATACTCAAGCCTTAGATACAAATAAATTAATAAATCTCAACGATTTAAATATTCTTTTTGATTTTAAAAAGAATGATTGGAATGAAAATGTTCTTTTTCTAATAAAAAAGAATTCATTTACTAAAGTGGATAATGAATCAGATACGTTTTATTTAAAATCAATATTTAAAGATGGAGAAATAATTACAATGCCAATATTTTCCAATAGCATTGTTGAAAAAATTATATTTGAATATATTTTTTTAGATCAAAATAAAGAAAATTTAAAAATTATAAAGGATCATTTTAATTCGTTTATAAACTTTTGTTTTGAATATCTCTATTATAACAAATCTATACAAGTAGTTATTTCTAAATGTAATTAATTAAAAACCATTGATGTAGCTTTAAAAATTAAACTATGTCTTTTAGCTAATTCTAATTTATCATTTGAATATCCACCACCTATTACTGTCGCAATAGGAATTGATTTATTTTTGAAAAATTCTAACACTGTAATATCTCTTTTTAATAGTCCTTCAGTTGTTATTTTTAAATTTCCTAATTTATCATTCTCATGAATATCTACTCCCGTATCAAAAATTACTAAATCAGGATTAAAATTTTTTAAACAATTGTTAAGAGTTTTATTTAATATATCCAAATATTCATTATCTTTTAAATTATCATCTAATTCAACATCCATGTCACTTTTTGATTTTCTAAATGGGAAATTATTTTTACAATGAATAGAACAAGTAAAAATTTTATCATTATCTTTAAGGATTGAAGCAGTTCCATCACCTTGATGTACATCAGTATCAAAAATTAATATTCTTTTAACTAATTCTTCTTTTAAAAGATGCAAGGATGCATAAGAACAATCATTGAAGACGCAGAAACCCGCTCCAAAATCTTTATGACTATGATGTGTGCCACCAGCTAAATGATTTGCTATTCCATTCTTAATTGCTTCTTTGCATGTTAATAGAGTTCCATTAACTGCTAAAAATGAACGATTAGAAAGTGTTTCTGACCATTTAAAACCCAATCTTCTTATTTCTTTATCGGATAAACTACCATTTTTTATTTTTAACACATAATCTAAATCATGGCATATAGAAACCTCATCAACACTTGCCTTTTGAGGACTTAGAATGTTTGCACGATGATAATAATCTGAAATTTTTAATTCATTATACAAATCTGAAAACTTACTGGCAGTAAATTTATGATTTTCAGGCAAAGGAATGTCATAATCTTTATGTGTTATCCAGCTGATTTTTTTCATAAATTTGCCTCTTTTTAACTCAATTTATGCCTAAATTAATTTGTACATAGATTATGTGGCACTAATCTACCAATATATATTTAGTGAGTAAATGTATTCTATCCATAAAGAATTAGTGTCACAACCAATATGGAATTTGTTTTGATATTTGATTTATTAATTATTTGTTTAGTTGGTTTCTTTATTCTTAATTTTTATTGAATAAATAACCAATTTTAATAATATTTAAATAATGAAAGATTTTTATGAACGGAATGGTTATTTCTCACCATTGAAAATTTACAATGCAAAAGAAGCAAATTTTTTTAGAAGCAAATTAGAAGACACAGAAAAAAAACTAGGTAAACTTCATTATATTGTAAAAACTTATACAATAATGAAATGGGTATATGAAATAGCAACAAATAGTATTTTGCTTGATTTTGTTGAAGAAATAATTGGTAAAAATATACTATTATATAATGCAACTTTTATAATAAAAGAACCAAATACAAAAACACATGTAAGTTGGCATCAAGATCTTACGTATTGGGGTTTTGATAATAATGAAAAACAAGTTAGTGCATGGTTAGCTTTATCAAAAGCTGATAATATAAGTGGTTGCATGCAAATGATACCAGGGTCTCATAAAAATGGTTTTTTTGAACATCATTCAACTGAAGATAAAAATAATGTTTTACTCAGAGGTCAAACTGTAAAAGATATTGATATAAAAAATGCAGTATCATGTCCACTTGAACCTGGCGAAGTTTCTTTTCATCATGGTCTAACATTACACGCATCTCAACCCAATTCTAGTAATGACAGAAGAATAGGTTTAAATTTTCAATTTATTTCAACTGATATGAAACAATTAAAAAGCAAAAATGATAGTGCTATTTGTGTAAGGGGAATAGATACGTACAATAATTTTAAAAAAGATAAAGTAGCAAAAGATGACTTTGACCATGAAGCTTATCAATATCTTATTGAGCTAAATAATCATTATAATGAAACAATAAGAAAAAATTAATATTTATTTATTAGAATCTGAAATAAGAGATCTAAAAATTAACTTCTATTTAATTAAATCATATGAATGTTTTATCTGGAATTAGTATCGGATTTATTGGTTACACAATATTTGTAATTTTAGATACAATAATTAAAAAATACTTAGTTAATGAATATTCTGTTTTTCAAATAAATTTTTATATTTGTCTTTTTAGTTTTATACCAACATTATTGACTCTTTATTTTTTAAACAAATGGAGTTCACTAAAAAACGATATTATTCATATTCAGCTTCTTAGGGGATTATTTGGTTTAATTTCAGGAGCTTTAGTTGTTTATTCATTTAGAGAACATGCATTTAGTGAAATTTACCCAATATTATTTAGTGCGCCATTAATGATAACAATGATGTCTCATTTTTTTTTAGGTGAAAAAGTTGGTATTAGAAGATGGTCAGCGGTAACAGTTGGATTTATTGGTGTATTAATAGTTAGTAGACCTGGTACTATTCACTTTTCATTAAGTCTATTTGGTTTGTTTTTTTCTGCATTACTAATGGCTATAAATATTACTTTAGTAAGAAAGTATTCAAACAATCAATCATCAATAGCATTTACTTTTTATGCTTTTTTATCTGCAACAATTTTAAATGGACTACTTAGTCTTAATAATCATATCGAATTATCTTATAATGATCTAATGATTCTAATTTTTTGTGGTGTTATTTGTGGAATAGGAGGTAATTGTTTAACAATCGCTTCAAAATTTTTAGAGTCTAGTGTTTTTGCTCCTATTCAATATACACAATTAATATCTGGAGCAATTTTAGGTTATTTATTTTTTTCTGATATTCCAGATATTTATGAAATTATCGGATCATTAATTATTGTTGGTAGTGGAATTTATATAATAATTAGAGAAACAAAAATAGGTGTAAGACCTTATATTAAAGAAGATTCAAGATTTCGTGATCAATTTAATAGGGGACATTAATTGAAATATAATTAGAGCTTAGATTATTCACCTATATAACTTAAAATTATTTTTCTTTTGTATTTGCTATACCTGTGCTCAATTAAATATATTCCTTGCCAAGTACCTAACATCATTTCTTTATTGTTTATAGGAATTGTTAATGATGTTTGAGTAAGCATTGATTTGATATGAGCAGGCATATCATCGTCTCCTTCGTAACCGTGTTTATATAATGTCGAATTTTCTGGGACTATCTTTTGAAAAAAAGAATTAATATCCTCCAAAACATCGGAGCTAGCATTTTCCATAATTGTTAATGAAGCAGAGGTGTGTTGTATAAATAAATTTAGCTGACCTTTAATAATATTATTTTTTACAATCCAATCATGAACATTATTTGTAATTTCATACATTCCTTGGCCATTATTAGAAATTATCAATTCATCTTGTAAATTTAACATTTTCTAATCTTAAAATGAAGTTGTGGCACCTACAAGGAGAATTATAATAAAAATTAATGTTATGAAAAAAAGAACTATTCTATAGATAAGTACCACGTCTTTTTAAATACTGTTAAAATATGTTTTAATAGAGATACAAATAAGGAAAAACTATGATACATTATTTATAATAAATATTTAGGATGTCTTTGAGCAACAATTATTTTCATTATTGGGTTGACAGTAAGAAGGATGAAGAAATTAAGAAATTTCAAGAATGTATTGATTCATATATTTATTTTAAGAAAGATTCATTGCTCATAACTAATCAATTAATACGAGAGAATAGAAATTTTCAGGCTCCAAAATTATTGAAAATTTTTTTATTACTTTTTTCAAGAGATATAAATAAATTAACACTAGCTAAAGACACCATAAAATCTATTTCAGCTGATAAAATCAATAATCACTTTCACAAATATTTAGAAGTTGCAAAACTTTGGATTAATAATGATTTAAAAAAATTATTAAATAAATTAGAATTAATTATAAAAGAAAATCCCAAAGATATTTTTGCAATTAGATTATTTCATTTTAATAATATTTTTTTAGGCATTGATGGTAAATTTTTAAATAAACATGAAGAAATACTAAGTAAGTGGTCTGAAAATGATCAACATTATAATCTACTGTTAGGGATGACTAGCTATGCTTTAGAAGAAAATAATATAATTGATAAAGCAAAGCTTTTAGCCTTAAATTCATTAAAACAATCATCCAATGATTTGTGGAGTTGGCACGCTCTTTTGCATGTACACGATAATGAGAATAACGACTCAATTAACAAAAATGATAATTTCAATAAAATTAATTGGTCAATTTACGGACCAATAAAAAGACATATATGGTGGCACCAGTCATTAATACTATTCTACAATCAAGAATATGAGAAAAGCTTAAAACTATTTGATAATTATTTCTCTTCTTCAGAAATTTTTTACTTAGATTTCTGTAATGCTTGTTCTTTTTTATTAAGACTTCATTACAAGGGAGTTGATGTTAAAGACAGAATGGATAAATTAAAAGATTATGCTGAATATTTTAAAAATCAACACATACTTCCTTTTATTGATTATCATCTTATTTTTTATTACTTATACTATAATGATCAAGATTATTTTCAGCAACTTAATGAAAAAATGGAAGAAAATTATTTGGAAAATTCTTTTAAAGAAAATTATATTAATTACTTAAAACCAATTATTCATAGTATTAAAACAAATGCTTTATTAAATGAAAATATAATTAAAACACAATTTAAATACCTTGGAGGTAGTTTTGCTCAACGAGAACTTGTTTTTTTAAGTTTAATTCAAAATACAAAATACGAAAAAAATAAATCAGATTTAATATCAGAATATATTAATTATAAATCAGTATCAAAATTATATGTATAACCCAAAATTATTGGTAGAAAAATTTGTAAAAAAATCAAATAATAATTTTACCTTATTAAAAGATAATCTTTTTTTTAGAAATATAACTTTCCAAAATTTTCAAATTTTAAAGATGATATCTTTCTTGGTAAGAGACAAGAATTGGAATAACTATGATCCTAAAATTCTCAATTATAAAGAGAACTTTGATGCAACCTTAGAATATATATTCGATTTAGAATATGGTATAAGTGAAATTCTTAAAACGAGAAATACTATATTATTTACTGAAAATTCTATAATTCTATCCTCTGAAGGAGAATTCTTAACTAATTTTTGGACTAATAGAATAGGTTTTAATTTATTAATTCCATTACAAAACCATGTCGGATCAAATATCATTGTAACAAAAGAGAATAATCTAAAAGAGGAAAAAAAATTTCCAGAACTTATAAAACCCGACCAGCCATTTTTTAAATTTAGAAATCTTTCTTACACTTTAGATGATAGCTTGTTAGTTAATATAAATTTTGAGGGTATTTTATTTGAAATGGAGGATCAAAGAAACTGGGGCGATGCTTCTTATAAAATATATAGTGGTTCTTTACTAGATCCTTTTCCATACGTTGAAAAGGAGGGGAGTAATTTCTCTCAAACTATTAATATAGATGTGGAAAATAAAAAACAAAGATCATTTCCATCTAAAAATATTATAAAAATTGATGATACTGTTTCTTATAAATTTCCAAAAATTGGTATAAAAATTGATTCTCTAATTCTTCCTGATGATAATTTAATAAATAATTTTGATTATTATTACTATCTTATTGATTTTACAGAAGATTTTAAAAGTGTAGTTTCAAAATCTCTAAACAAGGTGTTTCTTGTAGCCTTGGTTGACCATATTAATAATCCTGAAAAAGAGTTAGCTAAAATTCATAATTTTATAACTAAAAATACTATTAACTTAGATAAAATTTTAATTTGTCCAAAAATATATTTGAATAGTTTTCAACCTGCTGGTGAATGGCCTAAAGTTCCAGAATTAAATGTATACTATAAAATTGCGAAAAAGATGTTTTCTGATAGTCAAATTGTTTCAGGAATGGTCACTAATTTTACAGAATTAAATAGAAAGAGACCAAAAATGTTTTATGACTTGGTTAGTTTTTCCTTCACTCCAATTGTGCATGATTCTAGTGATTTTGGCGTGTTGAATACACCTGAAACTATACCTTATATCCTTAAAACTCTAAAAAATTTTTCTAATAGCTCAGATGTTCATATTGGCCCAATTTCTATTGGAATGCATTTCAATCCTTATGGCGAAAGTCTTGTAGATAATAAAAAGAAGATAAGATTAGAAATGGCTGATAGTGATCCAAGACATGATCATTTATTTTCATTGACTTGGACACTGGCAATTTTTATTCAATCAATAAGTAAAGAGTTAAAATTTTTTACTTTCAATTCTATTTATGGGCATCATGGAATATTAAATAAAGATAATACCAAAAGACCATTGTATCATTTAAATAATTTTCTTATTTCATTATCAAATTCAAAAATTTTTAAATTTAATTCAATTAATGAAGTGTATGGATTAAAAATTGTACTAAATGATAAAAAGTATTATTTATTTGTAAATTCTTCAAAACAAAAAAAGGAAATTAATATTCCTGATTTAAATTTTAGTCATCAATATAAGCTTAATTTAAAAAATTATACTGATATTTTTAATAATAATTTTTCTTTTTTTAACTTTAAAAAAGATACAAATCCATATGCGTTTGAGCCATTAGAAATTAAATTTATAGAAGGTAAATGAAAAAATTAAAAGGAGCATTAATTGGTTGTGGTTTTTTTGCTGAAAATCATATTTTAGCTTGGAAAGAATTAAGAAATATAGAAATAATATGTGTTTGTGATTTAGATATAAAAAAAGCTAATATTTTTAAATCTAAATTTAACATTTTGCATTCTTATTCATCTATAGAATTTATGTTAAAAAAACATAAAATTGACTTTGTTGATGTTGTAACAACAATGGAGACACACTTAGATATTGGTAAAATTTTATCTAAATATAAAATTCCAACTTCTATACAAAAGCCCTTTGCTGAAAATCTATCGAATGCGAAAAAAATTGTTTCTTTATATAAAAAAAACAAAACTCCACTTATGGTTCATGAAAATTTTAGATGGCAAAGTCCTCTATTAAAATTAAAAGAAATTATAAATAAAGAGAAATTAACTAAACCACATTATGCCAAGATATCTTTTAGACATGCAAACCCTGTTGGATATACCAATCAAACATATTTATATGATTTAAAAGAGTATTTAACCTTAGATGTAGGGATCCATTTATTTGATTTAAGCAGATTTTTAATGGGAGAAGCAAAAAGTATTTATACAGTAAATCAAAATACAAATAATAAATTTAAAGGTGAAACCGATTTTATATCACTTATAAGAAATAAAAATAAAAGTATTACTATTGTAGATGCATCTATTTCTTCAATAAAAAAACCGGATAGATTTGCTCAAACACTAGTTAATTTAGAATTCTCTAATGGCTCAATAGATTTAGATTATAATTACAAAATTACTTTACATAAAAATAATAAAAAGAAGATTTATTATGGAAAACCAAAGAAATATAAGTGGATTTCAAAGCCTTGGGATCAAATCCAAGAAAGTGTAATTAATACACACAAGCATTTCATTGATTCATTAATTAATAGAGTTGAACATGACACTAGTGGTGAAGATAACATAAAGAGTTTATCATTAGTCTTTAATTCATACAAATCTGATAAATTGAGAAAAGAAATTAAAATTTAATTTTATTTAAAGTTTAAATTATAAATTTTGATATTTCATCTCTTATTAATTTACTTAACAGACTGTAACCAAGTACATTCATGTGTAAAGGATCTTCTGAATAAAATTTTTCAAATCCAGCATCCAGCATAGGAGAGCAAAGGTCAATATAGCGCCATTGACTAAAATTCTCAATTTTGTTTTTAATCCGTTCATTTGCTTCTAGAATTGTATTTAAATAATTATTTCTGAATACACTTGGTTTAATCGATACAAAAAAACATAATGTATGAGGTAATTTTTCATTAACCTCAGAAGCAAATAATAAAAATTCATTTTCTAAATCTTCAGCACTCATTCCACTTCCTATATCATTATCCCCAGCATAAAAAATCATTTTATCAGGGTTATTGGGTACTACTATTCTATTAAAATATGTACGGCATGATACTAATGTGGAACCCCCAAATCCTAAATTTAATAAACTATCAAATGACAAATCAGTTTTTGCATTTTCCCAATCTTTAAAAGTTGAGCTTCCATATAAGACTATGTTGTTATTTTTATATTGATCTGAATGTAATTTAATTTCTAATTCTCTCACGTCTGCTTCAAATTCTTCTTCGATAGGGCTGACTAAATTTAAATTATTTATTACATCTTCATTATTAATTTTATTTTTTGATGCTGATTTTGCTAATTCAACTGCTTCATCAACATAAGTTCTAAAAGTTTTTCTATATTTAGTTAAAAAATTTTCTAACTCTTTTTTA